>NZ_JBDQQS010000007.1:0-275700 GCF_039888615.1 Hoeflea sp. CAU 1731
CTGGGCTCATGCAAGACGCAAACTACACGACCTCACCCAATCCGGCGCGGCCCCGGTTGCGCAAGAAGGCTTGGCGCAAATCCAAGAACTCTATCGCATCGAAAAAGATCTGCGCGGTCAGACCACCGACCAGCGCCGTGCTGCAAGGCAGGACCGCTCAAAACCCATCATCGATGCCTTCAAGCTTTGGCTTGCCCAAAACCGGGCCCGTATCTCGGCCAAATCGCCAACCGGAGAAGCTCTGAAATACATCGCCAAATACTGGGACGGGCTCTGCCTGTTCCTCAGCGACGGCCGCATCGAGTTAGACAACAATACCGTCGAGCGCACCATCCGCCCAATCGCCCTTAATCGGAAAAACGCGCTCTTCGCCGGGCACGATGCTGGCGCTCAAAACTGGGCAATCGTCGCGTCGCTGATCGAAACATGCAAACTCAACGGGATCGAACCCCACGGCTATCTGTCAGGTATCCTGACTGCAATTGCACAGGGCCACAAACAGGCCGACATCAACGAACTGCTTCCCTGGAACTACGCAAAGACCCTGTGACCGGCGCACCGCTTACTTTCGATCCGCCCGGCCGTGCTGATCGTCGGGCGCAGACGGTTGCCCTTCTGCTGGTAGATGTGCATGGCGCGGTTGGCGTACTGGGTGGTGTTCCAGTTGGGTGCATTGGTGGTCACGGTTGATCCTCGATGTCACGGTGTCATGGAAACATCGGAGAGGAGAGGCCGCGAACGCTGGCAGGCCCCGCCAGTATCTCGCCAGGGCAGTCGCTCCAGAGTGCTTGTCGAAATACAGGCGGGGGAGGCCGCCAGCTGCGCAGGTCCGCCCGAATGATGGGCTCAGGTTATGGGGAGAGAGGTGGGGTAAACTCGACTTTCGAAATGTGTCATCAACCCGGTTAATTATAGAAGATCAGTAAATCGCGTTAGCAGTTCCAACACACGCTTCAGCGCAAGTCCCAAGCCAATTTCTGCACCTTTCTTGACGGCCGTGTTGGCACCTTCTTCAGCGGCATTGCCAAGTCTCTTTAATAGGCCTTTTTCAACCAGTGGCGCCTTCAGCATCTGGAGTGCTGTTTCTAGCAGATCGATCAATGCCTTTCGCTGGAACTCCGTAAACGCCGCCTTATCCGGCGGCAGGTTTGTGTTGCTGGCTCGGGAAACAGCTTCGTCCAGTAATTCGGTGAGTTCAGCAATCAATTCGGCATTTTGAGCTCGATCATTTCTAACCCATTCTATGGCAACGACTTGAAGAGCTTTTTCGGGAGGGTCAGACGAGGAAGAGTCCTCTGGTGCCAATGTCTTGCGCGATGTATCAGCTATGCTTCGAATTGTTCCTTCCGCTTCTCGCATCAAAGTCATCAGCCGAGACGCGAGTTGCCTAAGCACGCTAATATTGACGGTGCCATTCAGACGATGGAACTTATACAGATCCGTGCCTGACAGACCGAAACGATTTGAAAACCCCAGTTCATCTAGAAACTGCACTGCTTCCGAAATGCCGTTATAATTATAAACTTCTACGGATTTTCGACGGTCTGCTTGGAGTTTTCTTACATCTTCTTCAAGCTCATCGAGGATCTCATAAATGATATCTATGGCACGGATGCTCGCCCCGTCTTCACTCGCCATCAGCGGAGGATCTCGCAGTTTGCCTTCATGTATTTTGTTGTGGCTATAGAAGCTTTTAGTTCGTCGCTTGTTACATAGTCAGCCGGATCCAAAGGTATGCCGTTTGGGTCCTCCGCAACGACGTCATCGTAGGCATCGCGAGCAGCACTCTCAAAGATACGGCCCAATACGAATTCGGGTGTGGGACCAGCCATTAGTAATACGACTACATATGGTACAACAGCCTTTCGCTCTTCTTTAGTTATTGTACCGGCTAGTGCAGCGTCCATAAATTGCCTACCATTCTGGTAACCGAGTTTGAAAAGCCGATCTTGTGCGGCAGTATCATGCTTTAGCTCCGCATAGATACTGCAAAGCCACGCGGAATACATAATCTTTGCAGCTTCGGCGTCCTTCTCAGCTGCACAAGCAAGAGATGTGCAAGCAACACAAATTGCAGCCACAACCATGATGAGCGTTGAGTACATCCACTACTCTCCCTGCTAGAAGTATTTAACAAGAACGGGGTTCCAAGGAAAACCCAAAAAACTCGCATTGGAAAAACTATTCAGCCCGAGACTGGACCACTGTACCCAATTTGCAAAAGAACCAAAGCAAGCTTCTGCGGGTCGGAGTTGAGCTACTTAAAACCTGTTCGCGTCTCGCAAAAGCAATCAATGGCGACCTAGGCAAACGCACCTCCTATAGCAACCGTCAGGCGAGTACCGTACGAAAAAGGTTGCAAAAACGATCATTAGCTTTCATCGTATACCTACAACAGATCAAAGTCTGAATATACCTACACGCGATCAAATGGAGGACATCAAAAAATGTTTAATTATCTATCCGCCGAGTCTCTTACAAAAGAAGAATTTCAAAAGAAGAAAGTAAATCTAATCGATAGTGATAATTCTATTTTAACTAGCCCAGAAGACATATCTAGAATCGAAAATATTCTTGATCTTTCCGAAGGTTTACTGGAAGGAATGAAATTCTATGTTTCAAAAATGCAATGTGACTGCGGACGGCAGTTGTCTTTTTACGACCTGATATTTACCGCATTGGTTGAGCAGTGGCACGATCCGTCGTTTATCGCACATACGCTAATTGGCTCTAAGTATTTTGTTAACGAGCCAGGTCCATTCAGATGTTCAAGTTGTGGTCGTTCATCACATCGTATCGCAAGAGGAGGGTTTATTGGTCATTATGACCTACCTGCTTATGGGTGTTGTCTGCCCTAAGAGGTATTGAGCAAAAACCAAACGTTCGTGATTACCGTAGCGAAACTCCCGTATCACAATCGTAAAGTATGCATCTGAGGTACAAGTTACCCAAAATGATGCGCATATGCCGCATCATAGCGCCTGCGTAGATCCTCGTCATAACGCTTGTCCCGGTCCGGGTGCTCGCGGTTGCGCGGGTCGATGCGCGGGTCGCTGTCGAGCTTCTTCAGATCGTCCTTGGTGAGCGCGCCCTGCTGGCCGCCCTCGCCGCTGATACGGATGCCGTTCTCCTGCAGCCGCGCCGATAGTCCCTGCAGCAGGAAGTTGCCGGCGGCCGTGTTGGTGAGATCCAGCAGAGTCGCCGACACCTGATCCTTCATGGCGTCCGGAACGCCCTTGAGCTGCTCGCCCAGCCCCTTGGCGAAGGCGAGGCTGTTCGTCAGCGCCTCGCTTGCCGCCCTGCTGTCGAGACCAGCGGCCTCCATGTATGAATTCACCTGTTTTTCGGCGCTGTAGGGTTCGTTCAGCAGCCCGCCCTCGATCGCGCCGCCATAGACCGCCTCGAGGAAGTTCGAAAATCCTTCCTGCGAAATGCCGGCCTCGTGCGCGGCCTTTCGCGCAATACCGAACATCGGATCGTTGTTGACGTCGCCGAAATACGGCTTCGTCCTTTCGGATGGCTCGAAGGTGTAGGCGTCCGGGCTGTCGGGCGCCGCCGGCGTCTGCGCAAGCTTGGTTCTCAAGCCCTCCGCCCTTGTGTGGACTTCCTGATAGCCGCCGAACAGCTTGCCGATCGTCTCGTCGGCCGTCTCGCCCCGGAACTGGTCCGGAAAGCCGTCAGGCACCGTGAAGGCCGGCGCGTTGTTCTCGCCGCCAGCACCTTCGTCCGCGCCACCCTCACCGCCGCCGAGGCCCTCGCCTTCGAAAAATGGTCGGTATCGTTCAAGCAAAGTCCGCATCGTGGTTCCTTTCAGCTGTCTCTGGGTTTGGACTGTTCACCGCGTCCGATGGCGATCTGGCGGGCAATCTCCTGCGCAAGCGCATTCTGGCCTTCGCGGAAACAGCCGAAGGCGGCCATCGCCTGCATGTCGCCGCCGAGATTGACGAACCAGACCGTGCGGCGCAGCGTCGTATCGAACAGCCGGTCGAGGGCCTTCCGCCCCTCCGGGCTTGCCGCAAAATCCGCCCAGGCGCGGGAGATCGCTTTCGCCTCTTCCTCATTGCGCGCCTGCTCGACATCGAGCTTCTTTCTGACCGCTGGATCGGCGATCTGGTTGAACCAATCCCAGCCTCCACGGGCGGCGCTGCTGACGATGGTCTCGAAATCCTGCATCCCGTCTCCCTTCAGGCGGCCGCGCCGGCAGCGCCGGCGGCAAGCGCGAGCGCCTGTTGCTGATCCTGCTGTTTCAGCTTCTCACGCTCCTCGACCGAGACGATGAAGGCCTCGTCGACGCCGAGACGCCGGCCGATGTCGGTCAAGGCCTCCTCGATCTTCGCGACGTAGCGCGCCACGCCCGGCTGGCCGACAGCCCCGGCCATGGAAACGACGATCTCCAGCCACTGCACGATCCGCTGGATCTTCGTTGCCTCGCGGGCAAGCGCGATCGGAGATTTGACACGCACCCGCACGAGGAGTTGGTCGATGTCGATCTCGCTCGAAAGCAGGCCCTTGTTGTAGGCGAGCTCGATCACCCGCTTGACCGCAGGCACGACCACTTCCTTCACCAGCCGGCCATAGGCCCCGAGATGATCGGAAGCGAGCCGCTTGACCCGCTCGAGGATCTCGGTGGCAGACCGCACCGCCGCCCCGTCCGGCGGCAAAGACTGGTCCATCATGGTGCTTTTGACACCCATCTGCATGTCCTTCATCACCATGCTGGAGAGATCCAGCCGGGGATCGGGAAAGCGCGCGACGGAAGGCCCGAGCGCGTTTGAATCGGACGCACCCTGGTTTAGCCGAGAAGACATCAATCATCACAGTATCAATCCGTGCATCTGAAAAAGATGTAATGAAATCGGAAACTACTTCGCATGTGTTTGCGCAGAATGGTGGGATGATCATGTTTCTGGCAGCGTCAGCCAAAGACTCTGTGTAGCAGTTGACATTTTGTAGATCAGGTCGTTACTGCCGCCGCTACAATCACATTTCTTTGCACCAGAATGGAAAAACCAATGTCGGACAGCGAGTCCCCATCGAATCATGCACTCGACCCGTCTCCGTTCTGGTGGGTGGAGCCCTCCGCCACGGACTGGATGGCCTGGATAGCCATTGCGGTCATAGCGCTCGCTATCTATCTTGTAATTGTTCTCTACGCGAAATTTGATCATTGGGCCGAGAACAAATCCAAAGGTACACCGCTTGCCAGGACGATTCCGACGATGCTGGCTGTTGCGCTGCTGTATGAAATTTTCCCGCTGGATCATTTCCATATTCTGCTGCCCGTGAGCGCCATTCTGGTTGCGTTGATGGCCGATTTTATGCATGCGCAATCGATGAGAAATGCAATCAAGCAGAATACTGATTCCGTCGCAGAGCCTCATGCCAATGATGTCGAAACATCGCCCGCAGCAGGGGGCGTGACGGATGCTTGAACTCCTTTTCACCTCGTTTCCCGCTGTCATTAGGTATTACCAATTGCGTCGTCGAGGAGAGGCGATGACGGTGTCAAACATGAAGACAGCCGTTTTTCTGTGGCTGCTGATGGCATTCTTTCTGTTCCTCGCAATTTTTTACTATCACCCGAAATCATATACCGGAATCGTGCCGTTTCGCACCGTGTCCGTTGTTGCCCAGACGGGCGGCCCCGTCACTCGCATTCACGTAGGAAACGAGCAGCGGGTTAAGGCCGGCGATCTTCTTTTTGAAATTGAAGATTCCGCGCAGCAGGCCGCGCTCAAACAGGCGACGGCTGAATTTGAAAACATTGACGCCCAAGAAGCTAAAGCAAAAAGTGCAGTAGAGGTCGCACAAGCGAATGTCGAAGCGGCCAACGCCCAGATAAAGCAGCTCACCGTGGACCTTGCTAGTGCCGAGGAATTGCTTCGCAAGAAAGTCGGCACGGCAGATGCGGCGAGAAAATTGAGCACGGCACTGGACACTGCCAAATTTTCACTGGACGCCGCGCAGGCACAAGTGAAGCAGGCGCAGACCGAGTTGACTGACGTGTTGCCTGCTGCTCGCAAATCGGCGGAAGCAGCCGTTGAGGCGGCAAAGGTTCAGTTAGAAAGGACACGGGTAGAGGCCTTTTCAGACGGTACGGTGACCCAGATGCTACTCAGTGTCGGCAGTCCTGCCTCCCAGTTTGTGCGTAATCCGGCAATGATAATTATTCCAGATCGGGTCGCGGAAGAGCCGACCAGAGTCGTCGCCGGGTTTTCCCAAGTCGCCTATGACGTCCTGCACGAGGGAATGCCGGCTGAAATTGCCTGCGACAGCAATTCCAATATTGCCATGAAGAACTCCGTCATCCCGGCCAGGATCTACGCAATACAACCGGCCGTCGCCGCGGGTCAGGTAACGCCGGAGGCGGGACTGGTCGAAATCGGAACCCGGATTGAACGTGGGTCTGTGCTGACGATTTTCGAGATTGAGCATGCGGAACACCGCGACATGCTGCTTGACGGCACAGGCTGCATTGTCCAGACCTACACCAACAACATGCATGGTGCCTTCGGCCACATCATCGCAGCAACTGGCGCCATCAAGGCCTTCCTTCTGCGCACTAAGATCTGGGGTGTGCTGGTTGTCGGCGTTGGACTGGGCGGTGGCGAACATTGACTCTGGCGTTCACAATACCCTGCAACGAACATTGCCGAGGGCTTCTCAAGGGAAATTAGTAGATGCGCACGCAATAAATGTCCGCATCATCATGGACTTTGAGCTTGCTACGCGTGTGGCGCAGCACGCCACCCGACAAGTCGTCGTTCAGTGTTTGGAATCGCGGGGAATCGCTTTAATCCCCGAGAATGGAGGTGGCGCAGGGGTGAGGCTTGAGAGCCGGAGCGAGTGGTGGAGCGCACGCCTCTTTTGGGCTGGCTATTCAAGTTACCCAAACGACCTTTTGAAGCGCGATCATCCGGCACTTGCTGAGTGATCAACTCAGACCAATAGCTGGTAAGCTCGCATCACATATACGCACTCGCTGGCCTGCTTGTCGCAGGCCAGCGTAGTCTAGTTTCTATTCCTGTAGCACAACTTCACTCGGCCGCCAGCTTTTGTCGAAGAATGGCGGAAGTGGGCTATAAAGGCGCAAGATAATGATCTGGATCATTCTGAGTTACGTTTTCATATTCATCGTTGCGATTCGTATATTGTTGCGATCCAATCGCACGCCCGCCTCACGGCTCGCCTGGCTCACAGTGATTTTCGCTCTACCGGGCGTCGGTAACATTATCTATTTGCTTTTCGGTGAGACCAATATTGGCGCGAAGCGCACCAAACGCGTCCGACAAATCATGGAGAGCTTGCCTCAACTGCATCGCATCGAAGGCATGAAAATGGCGATCTCATCTGCCACCCTCAGTTCCCAGATGGAGCCGCTGGTGAGCGTAGGTCGATCCATTTCCGGTTATGACGCCGTCGGGGGCAACCGGGCCGAACTCATGGCCGACTCCGACGCGACGATCGAACGAATGGTAGCCGATATCGATGTGGCACAACGGCATGTGCACCTGATGTTCTACATCTGGCTGCCGGACAACAACGGTCTCAAAATGGTCGATGCGTTGAAGCGCGCCGCACGCCGCGGCGTGACAGTTCGCGCAATGGTTGACGATCTCGGTTCTCGCACGCTTATCCGCAGTTCGCACTGGCAGGACATGGAATCGGCTGGAATCAAGCTCGGACGCGCCCTGAAAATCGGCCATCTGATTCTGAGGATCATTGGCGGCCGGATCGATCTGCGAAACCACCGCAAGATTCTGGTCATCGACAATTCAGTGACATTTTGCGGAAGCCAGAATTGCGCCGATCCTGCTTTTTTGCCGAAAGCGAAATATGCGCCATGGGTTGACGCTGTGATGCGTTTCGAAGGGCCTGTTGCGCGGGCGAACCAGCACGTGTTCGCGACCGACTGGATGTCCAGCACCGATGAGGACATCACGGATGTTCTGCTTGAACCCATGAATGACGCCGGAACCGGATTTCCGGCTCAGGTCATCGCGACGGGTCCAACCATGCGATCCTCCGCCATGCCTGAAATGTTCGCCTCCTGCATGTATGCGGCCAGAAAACGCCTTGTCATTTCCACTCCGTACTATGTCCCGAATGAAACGGTTCAAAGCGCCCTCGCCTCGGCGGCGTTGAGAGGCGTGGATACAACGATCATTGTGCCCCGTCACAATGACGATTTCGCTGTCGGCGCCACCGCAAGAAGCTACTACAGGGATTTGCTGGCTTCCGGGGTTCGGATATTCGAATATAAACCAGGACTGCTGCACACGAAATCAATGACCATTGATGATGACGTCACGCTAATAGGTTCAGCGAACATGGATAGACGAAGCTTTGACCTGAACTATGAGAACAACATATTGCTGCAAGACGAAGCGCTCACAGCCGACATGCGCGCGCGCCAGATGGAGTATGTGGCTGATAGCGTTGAAGTAACACTTGCCGAGGTGCAGTCCTGGCCCTGGCGCCGACAGCTCTGGTATAATGCGGTTGCAGTCACCAGCCCGATTCTTTGAAAGGGCTTGGGCGCCTTCGCCAAAAGCCCTTATGCCGAACAGCGCGCGTTCCCGGGAAAAACCGGATTAATTTCAGCCAACATAGTCCTCAAAAACTGCCTATTATGTATAACCCGGCGGCGCCGAACTCCATGCATTCCCGCTCAAGGCTTCCTGATAGCCAAGTTCATACAGCGTGTTCATGTAGTTGAGATCGAACGGCTCGGTCGATTTCACATTCAAGTCAGCATTCGACGGGATGTTGCGCTGGTTGCGGGTCTTCTTCACGGCCCTGGATGTGCCGGCAAGCCAGAAGACGGCGGTCTTGTTGTTTTCGATCAGGCCTGCCGTGCTGATCGTCGGGCGCAGACGGTTGCCCTTCTGCTGGTAGATGTGCATGGCGCGGTTGGCGTACTGGGTGGTGTTCCAGTTGGGTGCATTGATGGTCACGGTTGATCCTCGATGTCACGGTGTCAGGGAAACATCGGAAAGGAGAGGCCGCGAGAAGCTGGCAGGCCCCGCCGGTATTCCGGGCGATTGCTTGTCGAAATACAGGCGGGGGAGGCCGCCAGTTGCGCAGGTCTGCTGGATTGATAAGCTTAGGTTATGGGAATGGAGGTGGGGTCAACCTGGAAGAGATTTCTGCTCAAATTGACAAAATACCAACTGGTTGGTATTGATATCCTATGTCACGCCCAACGAAACTCACACCGGAACGCGGTGATGCCAGGACCAGGCTCCTTGAAGTAGCCCGCGATATCTTGAGGACCAAGGGGTTCGCCGCCACAACTGTCGATGCACTCTGCGATGCGGCCGGGGTGACGAAAGGGGCGTTTTTTCATCACTTCAAGTCAAAGGACGATCTCGGCGTTGCCGTGGCGGATTTCTGGACCGAGACAACGAGCACCTTCTTCGAGGGGGCGCCCTATCACACGCCAGGCGATCCGCTCGAACGCGTCTTGGCCTATATCGCCTTCCGTCGCGCGATCATTACCGACAACATACCGGATTTCACCTGCCTGGTTGGCACCCTGGCACAAGAAGTTCATTCAACAGCGCCGGAGATACGCGATGCGGCCGGCGCCAGCATTTTTGGTCATGCCGAAACGCTCGAGGCCGATATCGCCGCAGCCATCCTTGCGCGTGGTATCGAGCCGGACGGATGGACACCAGCGTCACTTGCCCGCCATTTTCAAACTGTTATTCAGGGCGGTTTCATTCTTGCCAAAGCAGGCAACGACCCAGACCTTGCCCGCGAGGCTCTGGATCATCTCGATCGCTATGTCCGCTGTCTGTTCGGCGTCCATGCGGTCGCCCAATCAGGAGTTTCACAATGACTGACCGACCGGGAGACGGCGGGCCGTGCGCAAGCCGCTATGATGATGGGCATGAAGAAAATCGACATCGTCGCCATGCGCACCGCGTTTGACGGTTTAATCGCATGACCGAGATTGCCTGCGCTTGTGGCGCTGTGGCGCTTTCACTCGTCGGCC
Source organism: Hoeflea sp. CAU 1731 (assembly GCF_039888615.1). Taxonomy (NCBI): domain Bacteria; kingdom Pseudomonadati; phylum Pseudomonadota; class Alphaproteobacteria; order Hyphomicrobiales; family Rhizobiaceae; genus Hoeflea; species Hoeflea sp. CAU 1731. The sequence continues at coordinate 10,001 of NZ_JBDQQS010000007.1, forward strand.
AGCCGATATTGGCCGCCGAATGCCACTGCACTTCTTGCCGCAGGGCCGCTGCCCGTCTGAGTGCTGCAATCACCGAGCAGAATGGAGGCACCCGCTTCGTGATTCAACGCAAGGACCAGGCAACGATGCGAAGAGGCGCAGAACATCTCGCTTCCTTCCGACTGGAACCGCAAGCTCACACGCAACGGATCGTGGCCACATGCTGCAACAGCCCTATGTGGCTGGAGTTCAAGGGCGGCCACTGGATCAGCATTTATGCCGTCCGGTGGCCCGATGGCACCGCACCCGCGCCGACGCTCCGCACGATGACCCGCGATGCCCCCGATCCCCTACCTGACGATCTGCCCAATGCGCGCACGCAGTCTGCGGGTTTCATGGCGCGGCTATTCTGGGCTTGGGTGCGCATGGGATTCCGCAATCCGCCTGTTGCAGATGTAAGGAGAACGCTGGATGCGTGACGACAAGATTGAAGTTGAGAATCCGAGTACACCGGGCCGCACCCAACGGCTCGACCGTGCAAAATACGAGGCGATGCGGAAAGCGCTTTTGCCCGTTTTGCCGGAGGCGCCGCCCGGCATCAAAGTCGCAGAGGTCAAAGCGGCATTGCTGCCTCATCTGGACCAGAACCTATTTCCGGGGGGTGCGAAGGCGGGCTGGTGGCTGAAGGCTGTGCAGCTTGACCTCGAAGCGAAAGGCATAATCACCCGCGCAGCTGGAAGCCCGGTACGTCTCTACCGGACGTGACTTAAGCGTCGGAATTGTGGTCCGCGCAGCGAACACCGGCCCGACCTTCTGATACCCTTGCAAATGCAACAGTGATCGCGCCTTCGACCATAGGCAGCCATGTCCGCATAGCAATACTATAGGGTCCATCTTGAAGGCTCACCCGAAATGATGCGCATAGGCCGCATCATACCGCCGTCGCAGATCCTCGTCGTAGCGCTTGTCCCGATCCAGATGCTCGCGATTGCGCGGGTCGCCGACCAACCTACGTATTCTGGAAGGCAACTATTATCTGATAAATCTCGGCGATGGCCAGGACAGTAAATCCTATGTTGGGCGTGACAAAGGTTTGATCCGGTTTTCTCCCGATTCTTGCAGCTAGCCAACCGCTTGAGACTGCAACCACAGGCGCCACTATCGTAACGAAAAAAACATTGAACAACGCTGTTTCGATCGGATCATCGCGTAAATAGGAATGAATGGCGAACAACAATCCCAAGGTTGGCGCCATTACATAAGTGACTTTTGGATTTTTTATGATCTCAAACATTCGTGGCCCTCAAGACAGGCAAACCTATTTCGGAAGAGATAAATCGCATTCGATCGGCGTAAGAAACTTTCATATCGATTGCCATCGTGCAACCAATTGAAGAAATGCGGAACGATCAACGGGGCTTACCTACCCAAAATGATGCGCATAGGCCGCGTCGTACCGCCTCCGTAAATCCTCGTCGTAGCGCTGGTCCCGGTCCGGATGCTCGCGGTTGCGCGGGTCAATACGCGGGTCGCTGTCGAGCCTCTTCAGATCGTCCTTTGTCAACGCTCCCTGCTGGCCGCCTTCGCCGCTGATGCGGATGCCGTTCTCCTGCAGCCGCGCGGATAGCCCCTGCAGCAGGAAGTTGCCGGCGGCCGTGTTGGTGAGATCCAGCAGCGTCGCCGCCACCTGATCCTTCATCGCGTCCGGAACGCCCTTGAGCTGCTCGCCCATGCCCTTCGCGAACGCAAGGCTGTTGGTCAGCGCCTCGCTCGCGGCTTTGCTGTCGAGACCCGCCGCCTCCATGTAGGAGCGCCCCATGTTCACGGTCTGTTTCGATGCACTATGTGCTAACTATTTGATTTTATTGGTGGGTGAGCAGGGACTCGAACCCTGGACCCGCTGATTAAGAGTCAGCTGCTCTACCATCTGAGCTACACACCCGTCATCCGACGCCGGATTGAGCGCCGCATATAAACGGCTTCGGTCGAACTGTCCAGCGTCCAACGCCAGAAAATCTGGCGTTGTGCGTTGTGCTATACGCCGAGCAGCACGCCTTCGGCGGCCTTGACCGCATTGCCGCCGATGCGACCCTGGGTGATCTTGCCCTCGTCCACCTCCAGATGCAGGTGGATTTTCGAGGGGCGGCCCATCTCCACGCCCTGCTCGATCTGCAGCGCGTGATGACCGTCGAGCAACTCGTCGAACTGATGAACCGTCCCGGAGAAAGCGGCGGCGGCGGAGCCTGTCGCCGGATCTTCGGCGATGCCGACATGCGGCGCGAACATTCGGGCATGGAAATGCGCCTCATGATCGATCCCTCCGCGGCAATAGACGAAGGCGTCGGCGAGTTGGCCGCCGGCGAGCGGCGCGAGCTTCTCCCACTGGATCGCGTTGCATTCGACGCTCGCGGCGACGGACAGATCACGCACCGGCGTCATGACGAAAGGAACGCCCGCGTCCCACACGGAAATGCGGTGGTTTTCGAAGCCGATATCCTGCGGCTTTAGACCCAAGGCAATCGCCACCGCCTCCCGGTCGGGTTCGGCGCGAACCGGCTCGGACAATCTCGGCAGATCGAATTCGGCAAAGCTGCATCCGTTCTTTTCAAGCCGCGTGACGCAGCGCACGGGCCCGACCTTTTCCTCGAACACGGCCATCACGTCGAGATCGGCCCCTTCCCCGCCCGTCTGGCGTTCGGCAAGCGCAATCGCCGCGCCGACGGTGGGATGGCCTGCGAAGGGAAGCTCGCGCGCCGGGGTGAAGATGCGCAGCTTCGCCGAATGCGCCGATTGTTCCGCAGGCAGGACGAAGACGGTCTCCGAAAGGTTGAATTCCGCCGCGACCTTCTGCATCGCCTCGTCCGAAAGCCCCTCGCCGTCAAAGACGACGGCAAGCGGATTCCCGGTCAAAACCCTGTCGGTGAACACATCGTAGATTGCATAGTCTCTCGCCATTGTCCGTCGCCACCCCTGCACGTGTTGGAGACCTTGTGGCATAGCCGAATTGCCAGGGGCGCACAAGGAAGCGGACCGCGCCAATCAGGCCATATCCAGCCTTATGACGACCGGACAGTGATCAGACGCCTTCGGCCGGTCCCACCCGGTGCGCGGATAGCGCTCGACCTCCTGGTCAGGCGGAAAGATCGTTCGGTGCGGCTGGCCGGCGCGTACGATCTCCGGAACCTGCTGGGCGTTGCGCGCGGCGAGCGACGACGACAGCAGGATATAGTCGAGCTGGCACAGATGCCGCTCTTGCGGTCCGCGCGTGTGATAAAGCGTCCAGCGGTCCATCTCCGGCAAACGCTCGACGATGTTTTCCGCAAAGCAGTCTGCTGTCAGCACATCCAGCGCGCTGGTCTCTTCCTTGACCGGCGTGAAGCTGTAGCCGTCAACGCCATCGCCGCCGATCACGACGCGTTCGCCATAGTCGTTGAAATCGCCACAGATCGCCCAGCGTTTCGAGGCGGCGCGCTGTGCGCCGAAGCGTTGTTCGATGATATGGCGGATGGCGAGCGCCTCAGCCCGGCGCACCGGCATGCTGGCCGTGCGGCCGTCGAGCCCGGCGCGCGGCGAACCCATCGATTTCAGATGAACGACGTACAGCGTCAGCGGCCGCCCGCCAACCGTCACGTCGATCTCCAGACAATCGCGCCGGAAGACGAAGTCGTCCTCGACATTGGTCTCGGCGATTTCCGGCGTGAACAAGCCAAGCTCGCCATAGGTCAGATGCGCGTGGCTCTGCATGTTGCGAAATTCAATCTTCTGCCCGTCGCGGGTCTCCTCGCGCATCATCACGGCGACGTCGATGCCGCGTGAATCATTGCCTTCGACCATGTATTTGTTGAGATAGCCGCGGCCGACCATCTTGTAGAGATAGCCGTATTCGAAGGCCTGCAGCGCGGCCATGTTGTCGACCTCCTGCAGGCAGAGGATGTCGGCCCGAGTCTCGGCGATCGCGAGCGCGCTGAGCTGCCGCTTGTCGTCGGCGATGGAGATCGCGCGCGCCTGTTCGAGCGCCCGATAGTCTTCCTTGGAATCAATGTCGAACATCCGCAACACCCGGTCCTGACGCAACTCGTTGCGAAAGCCGGAGAAATCGAACCGGTTCATCAGGTTTTCGATGTTGAAGGTGGCGAGGCGGAGCGACATGCGAAGCGAGCCGATTGTTTGCTGGGAGCTATTTCTTAAACGCTCGGCGCGTTCGGGGAAACCTCGGACATAAAAAAGCCGCGGGGCGCCAACCCCGCGGCTTTCAAATATGCGCTTGAGCGCGGATCAGTTGCGGGTCTTGTCGACCAGCGCGTTGGACTTGATCCACGGCATCATGCCGCGCAGCTTTTCGCCGACTTCCTCGATCTGGTGCGCGTCGTTGACGCGGCGAATGCCCTTGAAGCGGGCGGCGCCGGCGCGGTATTCCTGCATCCATTCCGAGGTGAACTTGCCGGTCTGGATGTCGTTCAGGACCCGCTTCATCTCCGCCTTGGTTTCCTCGGTGATGATGCGCGGACCGGAGACGTATTCGCCCCACTCGGCCGTGTTGGAGATCGAGTAGTTCATGTTGGCGATTCCGCCTTCATAGATCAGGTCGACGATCAGCTTGACTTCGTGCAGACACTCGAAATAGGCCATTTCCGGGGCGTAGCCGGCTTCCACCAGCGTTTCGAAACCGGCGCGGATGAGCTCCACCAGACCGCCGCAGAGCACGACCTGCTCGCCGAAGAGGTCGGTCTCGCATTCTTCGCGGAAATTGGTCTCGATGATGCCGGAGCGACCGCCGCCGACGCCGCAGGCGTAGGACAGGCCGAGATCGTGGGCGTTGCCCGACGGATCCTGGTGAACGGCGATCAGGCACGGCACGCCGCCGCCCTTCTGGTACTCGCCGCGCACCGTGTGGCCGGGGCCCTTCGGCGCAATCATCAGCACATCGACGGATTCCTTCGGCTCGATGAGGCCGAAATGAACGTTGAGGCCGTGCGCGAATGCGATAGCCGCGCCGTCGCGAATGTTCGGCGCGATATGCTCCCTGTAGATATCGGCCTGCAGTTCGTCGGGCGTCGCCATCATCATCAGGTCGGCCCAGGCGGCTGCGTCGGCGACGGACTTGACTTCGAAGCCGTCAGCTTCCGCCTTCTTGGCGGTGGCGGAGCCTTCGCGCAGCGCGATGACGATATTGGGCGCGCCCGAATCCTTGAGGTTGAGCGCATGGGCGCGGCCCTGGCTTCCGTAGCCGATGATCGCGACCTTCTTCGATTTGATGAGATTGAGATCGGCGTCCCGATCGTAATAGACACGCATGGCAGTTTCCTTTCCTTCGATCAGTGTTGATTGTGGTTTTTGCCGGAAGGCTTCCCTTCCGGATCAGCGGTTCCGTAGAGACGGAAGAACTGTGCAATGGCGCGCTGCGCCTGACCGTGAAAATCGCGATCCGCCCCGGCGGGCTCGTCGCCGAGCAGCATGCGCACATGCAGGTCGCCGACGACGAGGCCGTAGAGCGCGCGATAGGCGCGGTCGATATCGGTGAATTCGAGGTGACCCATGTCGAGGCCGGAGCGCAGAAGCGCGCTCGCCCGCTGGCGGATGGCGTCGCGCCCGCGCTTCAGCACAAGCCCGCCAAGCCGGGAATCGTCGCGGCTTGCCTGGCCGATCGCCAGCCGGTTGAGCGCCAGCGACACGTCACCGGAAAGCACCGTCAGCAGGTCGCTTGCGAACCCCTCCAGCCGCTGCCGGAAATCGGCGCCGTCGGCGGGCGTGTCGCTGCTGGTGCGGACCCGCACCTTTGCGGCCTGCCAGGAAACCATCGCGGCCAGCAGATCGTCACGATCGCCGAACCACTTGTAAAGGCTTTCCTTGGAGCAGTTGGCGGCGCGCGCAATCGCCGCCGTCGTCAGCGCCCTGTCGCCGCCTTCGACGAGCAGCCGCAGCGCCTCTTCCAGCACGGCGCTCTGGCGCGGTGTATAGTCCGGCGCGTCGGAAACACGATCCTGTACGAGAGCGTCTGACAAGCGGAGTCTCTTGCGGTTCGAGTCACTCAATAGAGTACCGTACGGTACGGTTCCGTGGACATAAATGCCAGTGCATTTCCAGTCAAGTGGGATCTGGCAGTCTATCAGACAAAAATTATGCAGTTTTTTACCTGCCTGTCTTGATATGCAGGCAAAAACCTGCATATAATGCCGAAATGGAGAAACGGATGGATGACGACAAGGTGTTCAAGGCTCTGGGAGATCCGACGCGACGCACGCTGCTTGACCAGTTGCGTCGTCAGAACGGCCAGACGCTCGGCGAGCTCTGCGGCGTTCTCAGCATGACGCGCCAGTCCGTCACCCAGCATCTCGGGCTTCTGGAAGACGCGAATCTGATCAGCACCCGGAAGCGGGGGCGCGAAAAGCTGCATTTCATCAATCCGGTGCCGCTGCACGACGTGTACGAGCGATGGGTTCGGAAATTCGAAGAGGCGCGGCTTGGCCTTCTTCACGACATCAAGAGTCAACTCGAAAGGGAAAACGCCATGACTGAAAAATCGAAATTTCTCTATGTGACCTACATCCGCACGACGCCAGAAAAAGTCTTCGAGGCGATCACGAAGCCGGGCCTCGCGCGTCAGTATTGGGGACACGAAAACGTTTCCGACTGGAAGCCCGGCTCGAAATGGGAGCATGTGCGCGCCAATGACGAAAGAACCGTGGAGCTTGTCGGCGAAGTGGTTGAATCCGATCCGCCGCGCCGGCTCGTCATCACCTGGGCTGCGGTCTCGAAGGCCGACGATCCAGAGGAGTACAGTCGCGTCACCTTCGACATCGAGGAAAGCGGCGCGATGGTCAAGCTGACGGTGACGCATGACCAGCTCCAGCCCGGCAGCGGCATGGAAGCAGGGATCAGCAAGGGCTGGCCGCTGGTGCTTTCCAGCATGAAATCGTTTCTCGAAACCGGAACCGGCATGGAGCTGTAATCAAGCGAAAGGAAAATACCATGACGACGATTTTTGAAGGTGGATGCGCCTGCGGAGCCATCCGCTATGTGGCCAAGGGCGAACCCGTCGCCCAGAGCCATTGCCAGTGCCGCCACTGCCAGATGCGCAGCGGCGGCGGCCATGGCTCCTATCTGGTATTCGCAGGCGACGACGCTGTGACTGTCACGGGCAAGCCGAAGACCTGGCGCATCGCCGGCGACAGCGGCAATGAAAAAATACACGCATTCTGCCCGGATTGCGGCGCGCCAGTCTGCCTCACCTTCGCAGCGATGCCCGGCGTCACCGCGATCCATGCGGGTAGTCTGGATGAGCCGGCGCGTTTTCGCCCGACAGCGGTTACATACACCGCGTCCGGACCGGGATGGGATACACTCGACTCCTCGCTCGCCGCCTTCGCGGGAATGCCGCCCGGTTGACGCCGGGCAAACCAGCGACCGGGTCCGCTCGACATCGTTATTACAAATCCCGCAACAGCAAACCGATACCGACCACATGTCTGTCTCTAGGCTGATGATGCTTTCTTGTAGACTTCATGTTGCGCTTCGAAGGCACGCCTGTAGGCAGGCCTATGTGTCGCGCGCGTTATGTAATCAGTAAGCACAGGATAGCTTTCAAGAATTCCCGAACCTTCAAGCCTGCGTATCGCGTGGACCATTAAAATATCGGCTGCGCTGAACGAACTGACGAGCCAATCTGACGTTCCAATTGCGGCTTCGAGTTGGTCAAGTCTTGTTCTGATGCGTCCATCCACCGTCTCAAATCGCTCGCTCTGCCAGCTTTTCCCGGCCTCGAAATATTTAACATTATCGCGCTCGATGATGGGTATCTCGACGGTGTTCAGGGCTGCGAACATCCAACTGATTGCTTTCGCCCGTTCAGTTATGTCGGTCGGTAGCAAGCCGCGGTGACTTTCCGAGATATGAAGAACGATGGCGCCGGATTCAAAAATGGCGAGATCGCCCTCCTGATAGGTCGGAATTTGGCCAAATGGCTGTATTGCAAGGTGCGCTGGCTCCTTCATCTCCTTGAAGCTAACGAGCCTGACATCATAAGGCTGACCGGTTTCCTCCATTGCCCAGCGAATCCGTATGTCTCTGGCCAACCCTGCGCCTTTGTCGGGCGAATTCTTGAATGCTGTTATTGTCGGCATCTCGTTCCTCCAGTCCGATAAATTCTCGATCTGTCAGTAGATGTTTTTGCAGTTTGCCAACGACCTTGCAAAGCACAGAATCATACTCACTGCTTTCCTGAGTTCACCTAATGCCCGAAAACTCTCCCACCATCCGGCCCCTTGCCCGGCATCCCCTTCCCGGCCGTCAGTAAAACACCTACCCGAATCTACGCTGTCAGGCGCTGCTGGCGCTTGAAGGCGGCGTTGACTTCCGGCTCGGCCAGATATTGAAGCGCGTCCGTCAACAGACGTTCCAAGGCACCCCGACGCCGGGAAATTGGACGGCTGGCGTTCTGGCACGGTCGGCGCTATAAGCCGCGCGTGTTCGTTCCAATCAATGGAGGTTGTCATGTCAAAGCGCATACCATTCGAAGACCGCCCCTCCTTTCGAGGTCATGTCCAAGCGGCGTAGGTCCTTCCCGTCCGAAACGCGGGTCAAGACTGGCGACCGCATGGTGCATGGGCGATGTCGAACTTCAGGAAAAACTCGGTCGCAACGACCCCTGCCCCTGCGGCTCGGGCAAGCGCTACAAGCGCTGCTGCCTGAAGAGCGGTAGATATGACGGCAGAGGCCGGGATCACTACTTTCAGGGAGCGCCGTTAGGCCGGCGCTCATCATTCCGCCGGCGGCCGGATCATGGAGGCGGCGAACAGGAGGCAAGGCCATGAGTGAGACGCAACCGGACATCGACAAGCTTCTTGCGCAGGAGCAATGGAACGCGGAGCGCAGGCTGCTGCGGGAAATTCTGCTCGATTGCGGCCTTGAGGAAAACGTCAAATGGGGCAAGCTCTGCTATGCCTTCGACGGCGGGAACGTCGCCATCATCTTTGCCCTGAAGGATTATTGCGCCGTCGGCTTTTTCAAGGGATCGCTCCTTGAGGATGACGAAAACGTCCTCGTCAGTCCGGGCGAACATTCACAAGCCATGCGCCAGTTGAGGTTCACCGGTGAAAGCGAGATTGCGGACGGCAAAGGCCGTCTCGTCAAATACATCCGAAGGGCGATCGACGTCGAACGACAGGGCCTGAAAGTAGAGTTTTCCGAAAAGGATCAACTCGAATTGCCTGACGAACTGACCGAGATTTTGAGTGAAGATCCCGAATTCTCACGCGCCTTCGACGCCCTGACTCCAGGCCGTCGCCGCGGCTATGTCATCCATTTTGCGAGCGCGAAACAATCACAGACCCGCACTGCGCGCATTCATAAAAGCAGAGACAAGATTCTGGCCGGCAAGGGCGTCACCGAACGTTAGAGGAGAGAAATTCTTTACTGTTCGCGCATAAAGTATACCTGTTGCAAAAGCGCAACGGGCCAGAGAATCCGTGCGCCCTGCCTCAATGTAAACTCAACATTGACACATTTTGCATAAAAAACAGGCTCAGGCGCAGATGATAAATAACCTGCGAGTAACCGAAGAGGATGAGTAAGTGAGAGTACTTCTAGCAACAACAGCCATAGCGCTGATTACGACAGCTTCCTATGCAGCGGACCTGGTCGAGACGACTCCGATGGCGCCGCCGGTAGTTATCGTCGAAGAATCCAATCCGTTCGATGGATTCTATCTTGGTATCCATGGCGGTTACGGCTGGCAGTCGGGATCCTATTCTGGAGACGGCTGGCTGCTTGGCGGCCAGGGCGGTTACAACTGGGTCTCCCCTTCCGGCTTCCTGCTCGGCGCTGAAATCAGCGGTTCCTGGGTCGATGTCGGCGGTTCGCAGTCGAATGTGAACGGTCTGGGCATTGCACAGGGCAAGCTCGGTTGGGCAAACGACACGGTTGCGCTTTACGGCACGGCCGGCGGCGCGATTGCAAGCCTGAAGTCGAGCGGTTTCGCTCCGGGCTTCGACGACACGCCAGGCGGCTGGACAGTCGGCGCCGGCATCGACTTCATGGTCGTCGAAGACTGGTCGCTCGGCGCGAGCTACAACTACATCGATTTCGGATCGGACAATTCTGGCGGTTCCGACATCAATGTTCTGAAGCTCAACCTGAACTACAATTTCTGATCCCTGCGGACAGAATGAAGAAAAGGGCGCCCTCGCGGCGCCCTTTTTTGTTTGTGGATGGCGTTATTGAACCTTGTAGCCAACCGCCATCAATGCAAAGACATCCGCGATAGCGCCCTCGGGACTTACCTGGATGACACACGACAGATCTGGCGCAGTGACTTTGCGCGAACCCGTCGCGACAGACGCGGAGATTCACGTCTCCTATTTTCCGCCCGTCGAGTTCGTACGCATGTACGGGGGCGACTGCGAATCCATTCAACGGCCAGAACTCGCGGCATCGCACCGATGGGTAGAGTGGCTGAAGCAACAACCATATGCAAAAATCATTGAAGCCGATGGCGCCGCCGTCGGCCATCTGCGACTGCACACCCTATCGCATTCAGATCACAATGCGCGACTGGCTATCGGCATGTTCGCGACGGATTTTGTGGGAAGGGGCATCGGGCGCAAGGCTATCATGCTCGCGCTCGACCATGCTTTCGGCGTGATGCGTCTACACCGGATCGACCTTCGCGTTCTTGCCTATAATGAGCGGGCCATCCGATGCTATCGCGCCTGCGGTTTCCGCCATGAAGGCACGGGGCGGGAGGCTGCCTTCGTCGACGGAAAATGGCATGACGACTGGATCATGGGCGTCCTCGCTCAGGAGCACGAATTACACCGTTCGGAACAGATCTGAAACCGCGATAGCTGCGGTTCAGGCTTTATGCCCGCAGGCCCGCAGAAAACGACGGACGGCGCCGGCCATGCCGTGCTCCAAGGCGTCCGCCGTCAGGCCGTGGCCGATCGAAACTTCCCGGATCTGCGGTATGCGCGCGAGCAGCGGCGGCAGATTGTCGACCGTGAGGTCGTGACCGGCGTTCAGATCCATTCCCTCGGACAGCGCTGCTTCCGCGGTTCTGGCCAGCCGCTCGATCACTTCCGCCCTTCGGCCAGGAGCGTCGTGGCAGCCGCCATAGGGCCCGGTGTAAAGCTCCAGGCGGTCCGTCCCGGTCTGCTTTGCAAAGCCGACGGCGCGAGCGTCGCAATCAGGGTCCGCGAATAGCGACACCCGAACGCCGCCGCGCTTCAGCCGGTCGACGGCGTCCGCCAGAAATTCCGCGTGTTTTTCGAAATCCCAGCCGTGATCCGAAGTCGCCTGCGCCGGATCGTCGGGCACCAGCGTCGCCTGTTCGGGCTCGGCGGCCTCAACCAGCGCCAAGAAGTCCTCGCTCGGATAGCCCTCAATATTGAACTCTGCGCCGGGAAACTCGTCGTCAATGAGCGCGCGGAGTTCGGGAACGTCGCTTCTGCGAATATGGCGTTCGTCGGGTCGCGGATGCACGGTCAGCCCATGTGCGCCGGCGGCGAGCGCGATGCGCCCGAGACCTGTGACGCTCGGCCAGGGTAGGTCGCGGCGATTGCGCAGCATCGCCACCGCGTTGAGATTGACCGACAGTTTTGTCGCGTGCCCATCCGTCATGAAAGACCTGTCCTGCGATGTTGTAGCCCGCCTTCACTACATTCTGCCGGAGCGGGCTTCAAGGCAGGAATGTTGATGCAAATATTCGTGATACTGATCCGTCTGTTCGTTTGCGCGCCATCATAGTTCTGACATCCCTCATAGGTAGTATTGAAAGGACTGCGGGAGGAAAACATGTTGCTTGAAAAGCAAAAGCGCGCCGTCAGAAGACTTTCCACCGAACGTGAAGACGTTTTCGCCTATGAGGTGGACGGCCATGTCAGCACCGGGGAACTTGACGACATCAGCCTCGAACTCGACAAGGCTTACCGGGGGTTCGACAGGATAAACCTGCTTGTGCGCATGCGCTGCTGGAACGGCGTCGACTGGACCTCCGCATTCTCCGAGACGTCCTTAATCGGGCGGCTGCGCGCGCTCAGCCACGTCGATCGCTATGCGGTCGTGGGCGGCCCCCGTCCTGGGTAGCCCTCGCCATCAGGTTCTGCCCGCAGCTCTTCAGCATGGAAGCGCGGCATCTCGACGAGACGCGCGCCGATGAAGCCTGGGCATGGGTGCATGAGGATGTCGGCAGACGCCGCGCGGCCTGATACACTGCTACGGCTTTACCTGACGATCGTCAGCCGCTCGGCGGCGCGGGTTATCGCCGTATAGAGCCAGCGTTCCCGCATATCCCGAAAGGCGAAGCTCTCGTCGAACAGAACCACCTCGTTCCATTGAGAGCCCTGCGCCTTGTGGACCGTCAGCGCGTAACCATAGTCGAAATCGTCGTAGCGCCGTTTCGTCTGCCAGGGGATGTCCGCGTCCGGATCCTCGAACTGGGCCTTCAGGAGCTTGATGCGCGCCGCGCCGCGATCCATGTCGTCATCCTCCGGCCGCACCAGGAGATTGATGCCGGGTTTAACCGTTTCCTTCGACGAGGTCATGACCTGCCAGAGCGATCCGTTAAGCAGCCCCTTGGCAGGATCATTGCGAAGGCAGACGAGCTTGTCGCCCGCCTGGGGGTGGGCGGCGTCGAAGCCTTTCAGCTCCCGCAATCTCTGATTATATCTGCGCCGCGTCCGGTTGATGCCGAGCAGCACCTGGTCGGCCTGCAGCACAAGTTCGGAAGTGACGTCGGAGCGGTGAATGACCTTGGCTGCGCCGAGGTCGCCGTAGCCGATCTCGCCTTCCTCGCGCACGCGCATGGCCAGATCGATGATCGGGTTGTCGCGCGCCTGCCTGTGTATTTCGGTCAGCAGGATATCGGGATCGTGTTCGGTGAAATAGCCGCCGCCGGAGATCGGCGGAAGCTGTCCTGGATCGCCCAGCACGAGGATCGGCGTTCCGAAGCTCATCAGATCCCGACCGAGGTCCTCGTCCACCATCGAGCATTCGTCGACGATGATCAGCGCGGCCTTGGCGACGGGGCTCTGGCGGTTCAGCGAGAACATCGGGGATACGGATGTTTTTCCGGTTTCCTCGTCTTCCACGGTTTCCTCGCCGCGGGGGCGATAGATCAGCGAATGGATGGTCTTGGCGTTGCTCGCGCCTTTCGAGCGCAGCACCTGCGCCGCCTTGCCGGTAAACGCTGCGAACTGGACGTCGCCGTCGATATGTTCTGCAAAATGCCGGGCAAGCGTCGTCTTGCCGGTGCCGGCGTAGCCAAAGAGCCGGAAGAGCGGGGAGTCGCCCCGCTTCAACCAGGATGATACGGATTTGAGAGCCTCGTCCTGCTCTTTCGAAAACTGCATGGCCTCACTTGGCTAGATTCGTTTCGGCAGGGCAAGCGCGAATGACGCGCGCACCTGCCGAGAGATGGAAAAAGCGCCGCACTCCGAAGAGCGCGACGCCTTTCACGGCGACCCGAGAGGCGCGAAACGGGTCGCCAGATGAAACTTTTTACAGGCTGTCCTGTTGTATTACGGTTACCGAACGAGATCGGTTCACATCGGCGGACGCCGCCAGACCGTATTGTTGTCGGGTGCGCGCCTTACTCCAGTCAACCATCGCGAAGCCCAATACATTCGCAGCCTTTCGCGCGGGAAATTGCTCTCTTTGGTTGTTGGAGATGAGAATATGAGGTGCTGTATAATTCAAAACAACGGACTCTGTCCGATCACCAATCATTCAAATGTAAGAAAAGATTTCAAATTCAGCCGGATTCTGCGCATTGGGTGACATTTTAGCATTTTGATTGAATGCACGACCAGTTTACGGTGTAGCGATTGCTAATACACGCAGCGGAGGAAATCACAATTCCCTGTCATACCAGACCATCTGGTGCGACGTCGCAAGCAGAGACCCGTGCTTTTCAAAAAACCTCGAGTGCTGATCGTAAAAGCCGCCGTTCGATCGCTCGCAGACGGAGTCGCACAGCACATAATCGTCTGCGACGCCCGCCAGTTCGCTCAGGCTGACATGAAAGTACGTCGTCATCGTGACGGTGGAAATGCTCGAAGCTCGCCCTGTGGCGATGAACAACCGCGGAAACGGACTGTCGCAGAGCGCCGCCAGCGACAGGTAGTCCAGCGGACGGCCGTCAGCCTCGCGGATCCACTCGAGGGAATGCGCATCCTGCTTTCCCTCGCCCATTCTGCCCTTGACGATGCGGCAGTCATAGAGCTTCGCCCATTGCACCGGCATGAAGGTTCTGCTGCCGTCGGCAGCCTCTTCAGCCGGCAATGTCTCAGGCATGCGCTGCTTCGAAAAAGCAAGGGTGCTTCGATGCGGGCCGAGTGTAACGAGCGACCGGGCGCAGAGCCGGCCGTCAGGCGTCTCGAGGTCGACGCGCCAGAACGCCGTGGTGCGCCCGGCGCGGTCGCACTGACGCCGCATAACGAGCGGCCCCTTCGGCGGCGCCTTGAGGAAATCCACCGTCATGGCCACCGGTTCGAACACTGGATCGTTGTCGGCGAGCGCCGCCTTGAGCATCAGCGCCGCCATCCAGCCGCCGAACGGCCCGATCATGTTCCAGAACCGGTCGTCGGTGTGCGACGCGTAGAGATCCTCGCCGCTGCGCTCCAGAGTCAACGTTTGATCGAGGATAAACCCGGGTTCCACGGTTGCATCCATTATTGCGTCTCCCCGTCAGGTCCGGGATCGTTTTCAAGCAGGATCGGGCTGCCGTGCGGAGTGGCGTGCGCGGCGCGCCGCCATGCCTCGGCGACCGACCCGATTTGCGATCCCGACACAATGCCTTTCGAAGCAAGCAGCTTCTCCAGAGCCGCAAGCCAGCAATCGTAATAGTCGCTGCCATCGGCTGCCGCGTCAGGGCGGCCAAGTTCCGCAGACAGCGCCTCGGCCCAGTCGCTCCAGTCCAGAAGCCCCTTTTCGTTCAGCTGGACGACCATGGCGAAGGCCTGGGCCTGCCAGGGCTCCTTAAAAGCAGGCGTGTCAGCCCCTTCATGCAAGTTCAAGATAGCTCTCCCATGCGTCGACCGACACGGACAGTCCGGCCTCGGCGCCCTCGCCCCACAAATCCTCGCCGGTGAATGTCACCGTGTAGAGCCATTGCGGCTGTTCGCCCTTGCCGTGCGCATTGGCGTCGGGAAAGACAAAACTGCCGGCGACCGCATCGATGACGCCGCGCCTGCCCTTCGCATAGCCCGGTATCCGTGTATGGCCATGCGGATTGAGGTTGCGCATGCGCACCTGCTGGCCGACCGCAAAGGCGGGGTCCGTCGTAACCGGGCGATCGCACGGGCCGCCCGCACCGAGAACCGCCGGCACGCGATCGGCTGTCAGGATATCGCGATGCGCGACGCCCTGCGCCCTACCCGTCGCCAATTCATCGCGGGTGATACAATCGTGGCGCATCAGCAGATTCTCAAGCGCCTTGATCCAGATCTCGTAATAACTCGACGCGTAATAGTCGGCCGGATGCAGCGACTCGCGCGCATGCCTGCTTTCATCAAGCGTCCAGTGACCCAACGCGCCGGCGCACAGCGTGACGCCAAGCGCCCGCTTCTCCCATGCCGCGTGAAAAACAGGCTCGTCCTGTTCCGGCGCCACCGGGCCGAAGCCCATGCGTCCGCCGAGATCGTGCGGTCCGTTCACCGTGGCGCCTCCGCAAACGCCGTTCCGATCAAGGAATCGCGCGTGACCAGATCCGCCAGTTGCTCTTGCGTCATGCCGTCCGTTTCTTCCGGCCGCATCGGCACGACGAGATAGCGCAACTCCGCAGTCGAATCCCACACGCGAATACGCACGTCTTCCGGCAAATGCGCGCCGAATTCGGCGAGCACGCTACGCGGCTCCATGACGGCGCGGGACCGGTAGGGCGGCGACTTGTACCAGACCGGCGGCAGGCCGAGCACGCTCCACGGATAACAGGAGCACAGGGTGCAGACGACGAGGTTATGCTCCTGCGGCGTATTGAACACCGCCTTCATGTGCTCGCCCTGGCGCCCATAGAATCCCATCGAGGCGATGGCAGCGGTGGCGTCCCGCTTCAGCCAGTCGCAAAACTCCGGATCGCTCCACGCGCGGGCGACGACGCGCGCGCCGTTTCGAGGTCCGACCTTGTTCTGATAGGTGTCGACGATAGCGTCGATGGCGGCCGGATCAATCAACCCCTTGTCGCTCAGAAGCGTCTCCAGCGCGCGGACGCGCGCCGTCATCGGGTCCATGTCGTTGTCGTGATCGTGGTCGTCATCGTGATCATGCGTCATGCGCCGACATTACTGCATCTTACGTGCAAGTAAATTAAAGAATGCCGTTCCGGCCGATGACGACGTCTGCGCGCCTAGCGCAACATCGGCACGAGCGTCGCGACCAGCAGCACCGCCATGACGATGTTGAACCATTTGAGGCGTTGCGGGTCGTCGAGGAAACTGCGCAGCATGGTTCCAAACCCCGCCCACAGCGAAACGCTTGGAAAATTGACGATGACGAAAGACAGCGCAACCAGCGGAACCGTGACGCCGGGATTCAGCGGGTCGGCGTAGAGGGCCATTGCGGTGATCGACATCATCCAGGCCTTCGGGTTGACCCACTGGAAAGCGGCGGCCTGCAGCAATGTGATTGGTTTCGACGCCTTGCCGGCGCTGCCCATCGTGCGGCTGCCGGCGATTTTCCAGGCAAGGTACAGCAGATAGGCGGCGCCCGCAGCCTTAAGCGCTATGCCAAGCGCCGGCAAGGCGATCAGCAGCGCGCCAAGACCGAGACCGACGCTTAAAAGCAGGCTACCGAAGCCGAGCGCAATTCCGAACATGTGCGGGATCGTGCGCACGAAACCGAAATTTACGCCCGAGGCGAGCAGCATCAGGTTGTTCGGGCCCGGCGTGACGGACGTCACGAGGGCGAACACCACCATCCAGAGGAATGTTTCCAGGGGCATCGGAAATCCGGACTATCGAAAGAGGTCAGGTGAAACGCTGGGCGCCTACATGCCGTCAGCGCCGCGGTTGAGAGCGGCGACGCCCGTGCGGCAGACCTCCACAAGACCGAGCGGCCGCATGATCGCGATAAACTGCTCGATCTTCGACACCCGGCCCGTGATCTCGAAGGTGAAATGCTCGGTATTGGCGTCGATGACCTGTGCACGAAAGGCGTCCGCGAGCCGCAGCGCCTCAACGCGGTGATCGCCCGTTCCCTTCACCTTGATCAGCGCCAGTTCGCGCTCGATCGGCTTCTCATGTCCGAATTCACGCGCCCGCAGCGTCAGATCGATGACGCGGTGAACCGGCACGATGCGCTCGAGCTGGTGCTTGATCTGCTCCAGCACGTGCGGCGTGCCGAAAGTGACGATCGTGATGCGCGAGAGGTGCTTCTCGTGTTCGGTTTCCGAGACGGTGAGGCTTTCGATATTGTAGCCGCGTCCGGAGAACAGGCCGATGACCCGGGCGAGGACGCCTGGCTCGTTGTCGACCAGCACGGAGAGCGTTCTTGTTTCTGGCTGCTCGGTCTCCTTTGCGATGAAATAGGCCGAGCCGGTAGGTTGATGTTGCGCGTTCATGTGTTTCTTTCCGAAATTCCGTTAGACCAGAGCCTTGCCTTTTTCGTCGATGACACTGCCGACGACGTCGTCGGAAGCCTCGTCGGGCAGCAGCATCTCGTTATGCGCCTTGCCGGACGGGATCATCGGGAAGCAGTTCGCCAGATTGGCGACCCGGCAGTCGAACAGCACCGGCTTGTCGACGGCGATCATCTCGTTGATGGCGTCGTCAAGGTCGCCCGGCTTGTCCGCCCTAAGTCCAACGCCACCATAGGCTTCGGCCAGCTTGACGAAGTCCGGCATCGCCTCCGTGTAGGAATGCGACAGGCGGTTGCCGTGCAGAAGCTGCTGCCACTGGCGCACCATGCCCATATACTGGTTGTTGAGGATGAAGATCTTGATCGGCGCCTCGTGCTGGACGGCCGCCGACATCTCCTGGATCGTCATCTGGACGGAGGCGTCGCCGCCGATATCGATGACGAGGCTGTCGGGATGGGCGATCTGCACCCCAAGCGCCGCCGGCAGGCCGTAGCCCATCGTGCCGAGTCCGCCCGACGTCATCCAGCGATTGGGCTCCTCGAACTTGATGAACTGGGCCGCCCACATCTGGTGCTGGCCGACTTCGGTGGTGAAGTAGACGTCCTTGTCCTTCGTCAGTTCATGCAGCCGCTCCATGGCGTATTGCGGCATGATGACGTCCTTGTTCGGCTTGTAGGCGAGCGAATTGCGCGCGCGCCAAGCATCGACCTGCGACCACCATTCGCCGAGCGCTTTCTTGTCGACCGTCGAGGCGGAGGCTCGCCACAGCCGCACCATGTCTTCCAGCACATGCGCTGCGTCGCCGATGATCGGAATGTCGACGCGAACATTCTTGTTGATCGAGGACGGGTCGATGTCGATGTGGATTTTGCGGGAGTGCGGCGAAAACGCATCGAGACGGCCGGTGATCCGGTCGTCGAAACGGGCGCCGACGCACAGCATGACGTCGCAGTCATGCATGGCCATGTTCGCCTCGTAGGTTCCGTGCATGCCGAGCATGCCCAGCCAGTTCTTGCCCGACGCCGGATAGGCGCCCAGCCCCATCAGCGTCGAGGTGATCGGAAAGTCGGTGAGCTGGACCAGTTCGCGCAGCAGGTGGCTTGCTTCCGGCCCGGCGTTGATGACGCCGCCGCCGGAATAGATGACCGGCTTGCGGGCGCTGCTCATCAGTTCGACAGCCGCACGTATCGATTCCAGATCCCCCTGAAGTTGCGGCTGGTAGCTCTTCAGGCCGCCATCGGTCGCCGGACTGACATACTCTCCGGTGGCGAACTGGATGTCTTTCGGAATGTCGACGACGACCGGACCAGGCCTGCCGGACCGGGCGATACGAAAGGCTTCGTGCAGCGTGCGCGCCAGATCGTTGACGTCGCGCACCAGCCAGTTGTGCTTGGTGCAGGGCCGCGTGATGCCGACGGTGTCGCATTCCTGGAAGGCGTCGGAGCCGATCAGGGAGGTCGGGACCTGGCCGGTGATGCAGACCATCGGAATGGAATCCATCAGCGCATCCTGAAGCGCCGTCACGATGTTGGTGGCGCCGGGACCCGACGTCACCAGCGCGACGCCGACCTTGCCGGTGGACCGGGCGTAGCCTTCGGCCGCGTGACCGGCGCCCTGTTCGTGACGGACGAGGATGTGCTTGATGTCTTCCTGCTGGAAGATCTCGTCATAGATCGGCAACACCGCGCCGCCGGGATATCCGAATACGTCCGCGACGCCATTGTCCTTCATCGCCCGAACGACCATCTCCGCCCCGGTGATCTGATTATTGTCTGCGCTCATCTCTTTGCCTGCTTTGTCTTTTCGATCCCTGCCAGACCACCGCCCGGCCATAAAAAAAGGCCCCTTCCGGAGCCTCGTTCTGCGCATGGGTGGCTGTCGCCGGACGGTTACACCGTCCTGCCCATGCGCTTCACCACCACAATAAGTGCCTTCTTCAACATGCGCGGGAACCTATCCGCAAATTTCTGACCCGTCAATCCTGCAAAACGCCTTTCGGGTCAACCGGAAACGACCGGCGGCGCGGGTTGAAAACGGGATGTTAACGTTGGGGTGCGATTCTCGCGCAACCGCCGGGAACCAGGTGCAGGAAGTGAATTCAGACCATTCGTTCAAAGAACAGCGCTCGCACCCCGATACGGCGCGTATTCTCGGCCATATCGTTGACTGCAACGGATCGCGCGCAACGATCGCCTCCACGACCGGCAGCCGCGACCAGGCGCTCGCCAAGGAATTGTCCGTCGGCAAGCTGATTACGATCAAGGTCGGAAAATCGCGCATCGTCGCCCTCGTCTACAGCATGCAATGCCCGTCGGAACTCTGGTCGGAAACCTCCGGCAACACCATGCATTTCCAGGTGGAGCTCGTCGGCGAAATCCGCGACGACGACGGCGGCGTCGTCTTCAGCGCCGGCATTTCCGACTATCCGCGCCTTGGCGATCCGGCCCACAATATCAGGGCAGAGGACCTGGACGCGATCTACTCCGTGACCGGCGTCAATCCGATCAAGATCGGGCATCTCTCCCAGAACTCCGACATCGCCGCATCGATTTCGGCCGACGCGCTGCTCAACCGGCATTTCGCGATCGTCGGCACAACCGGGGTCGGCAAGTCGACCGCCGTGTCGCTGATCGTCAACCGGGTCGTCGAGGCCTGTCCGGACCTGCGCGTTCTCATCCTCGATCCGCACAACGAATTCGCCGCCGCCTTCAAGGAAAAGGCGCATCTCATCGACACCGAGCATCTGGACCTGCCCTTCTGGCTGTTCCGGCTGGAAGAGTTCGCCGAGGTGATCTTCCGCGGCCGGCAGACGGTGGTCGAGGAAGTCGACGTACTCAGGGAGCTGATCGCCGAAGCCAAACGCGATTTCCGGGGCGCCTCCGACAGCGCCCGCGTCTACCGTCGCGCCGACCAGTCCGTGATCACGTCGGACACGCCGATCCCCTATCGCGTGGCCGACCTGCTGGCGCTGATCGACGAGCGCATCGGCCAGCTCGACCGGCGCGAGGAAAAACCCGTTCTGCGTTCCCTGAAGGTGCGCATCCAGTCGGCGATCAACGATCCGCGCTTCCGCTTCATGTTCTCCTCGAACACGATCATGGACAACATCTCGGACATCCTGCGCGATATCTTCCGCATTCCCGGCGACGGACGACCGATAACCTCCTTCCAGCTTTCCGGCATTCCATCGGAGGTGGTTAACGCCGTCGCCTCCGTTCTGTGCCGCCTCGCCTTCGAGATTGCGCTGTGGAGCAACGGCGCCATGCGCATTCTCGTCTTGTGCGAAGAGGCCCACCGCTATGTCCCGGCCGACAAGGAGCTCGGCTTCTATCCGACCCGGCAGGCCGTGGCGCGCATCGCCAAGGAAGGCCGCAAATACGGCGTGGGCCTGGGCGTCGTGACCCAGCGCCCCGGCGAACTCGACCCGACGATCCTGTCGCAATGTTCGACGGTCTTCGCCATGCGGCTTGCCAACGATCACGACCAGGAGATCATCCGTTCGGCGATCTCAAACTCGTCGAGTTCGACGACAAGCTTCCTGTCGTCCATCGGCAATGGCGAGGCAATCGCCTTCGGCGAGGCCGTGCCGGTGCCCATGCGCATGTGTTTCGAACGCCTGCGTCGGCATGATCTGCCTCGAACGTCCAGCAACGACCGCAAGAAATTCCGCGGCTCGCGCTCCAGCGACGGCCTTCCGGATATCGAGTTCATCGTCCAGCAGATGCGCCACACGGAACTGCCGATGAGCACCACCGGCATGTCGCCGGAGATGAAGGCCTCGCTGCAGCCTGCGCTCGACAGCCTGCGCCCCTTCGGCGCCGCCGACGACGAGACGGACGACGACGAGGCGCCACAGCCGGTATCACCGCCGATGTCCGTCGAACCCGAGAAAGGCGCGGCACGACCCCGCTCGAACTCCGTGCGGGATTTCACGTTCAGACCGCTCAGGCAGCGGGACTGACGCGGGATTGATGATGTGAATCTGAACGAAAATAGATATTTTCCAATAAATTCAATTATTTAAAATATTCTGGCTTTGTTTCGGGAATGTGCATTTTTCGTATCTTCAATGCTGGCCAGACCGGAAACGAGCGTCTGGCTTTGTTTCGGGATTTCGCTATTCAAGCCTGCACACTGCGCGAACCTGGCTTTGTTTCGGTAAATCGGGATTCTGGCGCTCATGCACAATCTGGCTTTGTTTCGGGAATTTGCGATTTTCACATCTTAAGACGTGTCGGACTGGAAATATGTGTCTGGCTTCGTTTCGGGATTTCGGGAATCTGATCTACTGGCTGCGGGAATCTGGCTTTGTTTCGGAAAATCGAGTTTCCATCGCTCATCAGCATTCTGGCTTTGTTTCGGGAATCTTCGTTTTTCAGGTTATTGGCACCCTGGCGGCGAAGGAAATCATGTTGTTGCAGCATAGCACAAACCGCCGTGCAATGCAGTACAAATGTTCCATTTTTGTTCTGATTGCGCTCAAATTTCGCTGATTATCCTCGTGCGGATCAGCGTCAGAGAATCATCGCAAAGGAGATGGCGCAACTGTCTGCAGGTCCGCCCGAATGACAGGCTTAGTTTACGGGGATCCAGGTGGGATCAACATTGGTCTTACAAGCGAGGTCTGGTCAGCCCTGGAACACTGGCTTGCCATCCATCCAGGTCTGCAGCACCTTGATATCCTTGATCGTGTCCGGATCCACTTTGCGTGGATCCTTGTCGAGAATCACGAAATCCGCCAGTTTGCCCGGTTCGAGGCTGCCGACCTCGTGCTCGGAACCGAGTTGCCAGGCTGCCTCCGACGTCAGCGCCCGGATGGCGGATTCGACGGAAATTCTTTCGTCGGGGGCCAAGACGTATTCCGGCTCCTTCCATGTCCGGCGGGTCACGGCCATTTCGATCATGTGTAGCGGATCAGGATCGGTGACGAAGAAATCGGACTGGATTGTGAAACCAATGCCAGCCTCTTCGACGCTGCGGCAGCGATCGAGCAGCATGGCCTTCTCCTCGCCGAACACTTCGTCGCGCATTGCGACACCCCAATAGTGGACGTGTCCGATCAGGAAGCTCGGTGAGACGCCCAGGTTCTTGATCCGCGAGATTTGGTCATCATGCAGGATCGAGCAGTGTTCGATCCGTGGCCGAAGGCCTGCGAGATCGATACCCTCGTCGTTCGCAGCCTGCAGGGCATCCAGAATATTGTCGATGGCCTTGTCGCCGTTACCGTGGATCGCCAGGGGCCAACCCTGTTTGCCCCGTTTGACGATGAAGTATTTGAGTTCCTCCGGCGTCAGGTAGGCGAGGCCGGTATCGGTCGAGTTGAGGTAAGGCTCGCGTTGCAGACCTGTAAAGCCCTGGTTGGAGCCGTCGGCTAACAACTTGAAGCCCGCCACCCGGACCAAGGCATCGCCGTCACCCGGCATTGTACCAGCTTCGTCCCACATCTCATCGACGGTGTAGATCGGATAGACTCGCATGCGGGCCGTCAATCGTCCGGAAGCCCCGGCTTCTTGATAGTTTTCCCAATCCAGTGGACCGTAAAGCCCGCCCATCGCCAGGTCGCTCAGCGTCGTCAGTCCCACTTTCGAGAAATCTTCGGTGACCTGAATGAGCGACTCGATCGGGTTGGCGGCGCTCAATGCGGGATAGTGTTCGAGAATGCGAAGAAACGCGACATTGTTCTTGATCGTACCGGAAAGGTTGCCGGATGAATCACGAACGAACTCGGCTCCCTCCGGGTTCTTGACGTCTTCGCCGATTCCGGCGGCTTTGAAGGCGGCGCGGTTGGCATAAGCCAAGTGTCCGGACGAGTTGAGCACAAAGACCGGATGGTCTGTGGACACGCTGTCCAGCTCTGCAAACGTCAGGGCTTCCGGCCCTTCCTGCAGAGACGGATCGAAATTGCGCGCAACGACCCACTCGCCCGGGGTCTTCGTTGACGCGAAATCTCGCAGATAATCGACCACCTCGGCGGTCATTGAAAAGCGGGCCACGCCGACATATTCCATCAGGCTGGCAATCAGCGATCCGGACATCATGTGCGTGTGCGGATCGATAAAGCCAGGAAGCATGACCCGCCCGTCGAGATCAATGAGTTCCGCGCCGGGTCCCGCTGCATTGCGCACCTGGTCCCTATCGCCAACTGCGAGAATTTCATTGCCACGGATCGCGATCGCCTCGGCCTCGGAGAAGTCTCCATCGACGGTCAGAATGGTCCCGCCGGTGAAGACGCGCGCCACGCGGTCCTGCGCATGCGCGGGATGAGTCCCCAGTTCGGTCGTGCAGATAAACGCGCCGCCGACCAGCGCCGCTGTACCACGGTTGAAGCTGCGTCTGGAGATGCCGAAGTGTTTGTGCGACGGACTTTCCCCGCCGCTAACCGACGCTGCCCCGGCCACCGAGCGGTTGTACTTGAGAAGCTGCGAGATGAACGGACTGCAGCACAGACAGTCGTATCTTTCGTGAGGCATGGATTTCTCCTGGTTCTGTCTGGCGGTTTAGCAGATAAGAGCCTTCCCGCGCGGTCCCGCACACATTCGCTAGACTGCACGTAAGACAAGCAGCCTAGCGACTTGGAATAGCCCCCTTGCTCAACTTGCACATAAGGCAATAATACCAGAGAGCGGCATCAGATGCTTGACCTCCATCAATAATTGCGCAGCGCTGGTGTCACTTTGATTTATCGTCCTGCGATCAGACTATGGAATGCCGATGTAGACGACGACTTGATCGTCCAGAAAACCGGCACCTAACAGTATGTGTCAGCCAATCGAATTATGCGCGCAGGCCGCGTTTTTCCTTTTTTGCAGATACTCCTCGTAGCGCTTGTCCCGGTCCGGATGTTCGCGGTCGCCCCTCTCAGCGCAATCACCTGTTGTACCGCGTCCACCCGCTTGGTAGCCTCCCGCCATCATGACGACGCCGAGAGATCTGGTTGAAAGTTTTTACGCGGACGTGTGGAATCGGCGCGATGTCGACGCGGCGCGCCGGATACTCGCGACTGATTTCCGGTTTCGCGGGTCGCTTGGGCCGGAAAAGCGAGGCGTAGACGGCTTTGTCACCTATCTCGACGCCGTGCACACGGCGCTCGGAGGGTTCACCTGTATCATCGAGGATCTGGTGGAGACCCCCGATCGCGCGGCGGCGCGGATGCTCTTCAGGGGCGTTCATCAGGCGGAGCTCTTTGGCGTTCCCGCGACCGGCAAGAAGATCGAATGGTCCGGCGCGGCCTTCTTCACGGTCCGTCAGGAACAACTCGCCGAATTGTGGGTGCTCGGCGACGTCGACCCGGTCAAACGCCAATTGGGGCCGGCCGCGACCTCGGACTTCTGATAAGCCAGACGATCCGGAACGCAAACGCTCCTGGTTTCCAGTCACGCGCGAATTCGTTTGATCGCTCGTGCCAGTTCACTACAGTCGCCCCATACGCGATCGACGGGCGCCGTTCACGCCAGGGTCGTGCGATTTCCGGACAGGAGGATGACTCGCCATGCGCATGATGCTGAAGATAAAAATCCCGCCGGAGGCCGGAAACAGGGCCGTAAAGGACGGTTCCATGACCAGAGCTTTCGAGAACCTCAAGGAAAAGTTCAAACCCGAAGCCACCTATTTCACGATGGAAGACGGCTTGAGGTGCGCCTATTTCTTCTATGAAATCGAGGAAAACTACCATCTCCTCGAACTGCATGAACCGCTGTTCAACGCCATGGGCGCGCTGATCTACGATTCACCCGTGTTGACATGGGATGATATGGCGAAGGGCTGGAAAGCGCTCGAGGAAAACTAGTCCCTGCAAGCATCAAGCCTTGAGTTGCGGCGCGACCCTTCCGGGCCGGAACTCGGTGATCGAGTATTCCGCCAACCGCTCCTTCTTGAATGGATCATCCTCCAGCAGGCGCTCCAGCGCCGACCGGCTTTGCGCCGTTGCGATGATGACGCCGCCGGTTCTCGGAACCTTTGCGCCCGAGGCGATGAAGCAACCCGAAGCATAGTACCTGTCCAGGAATTCGAGATGCGGCTCGATGTGAGGCTCGATCTCCTCGAGCGGGACAATGTAATGCAGATCCACGACAAAGAGGTTTTGTTCGTCTTGAACAAGGGGCATCGACGTCTCCCATTGGCGACCGTGTGAACGACATCCAACTGTTCACAGCGGGACGCAAAAGGCAACGTCCTCAGCCTAACTCCGCCATCGCGCCGACCGGCCAAGGATCTTGATCCCGCAGCCTGAATACAACTATAGATAGATTTATTTCAGAAGGAATTTCATTGCGATGAACCGATTGATTGGAACTGCAGGTCTATTCGCCGCCGCGCTCTTTTTCACGATGCCGGACGCCCGGGCGATCGAAACATGTGAACCTTTTCGCCTTGTCTCCAACCCTGACAAGAGACTGGTGGAACTGATCGATCATGGAGAGCCCGGAGCGAGCCACGGCGACATCCGGATCGGCTACACAACAATGCATGATGAGACAGGAAGCGAGGTCGGTTACATCCGATGGACAGTGCATGCCCTCGGCCGGAATGAGAACCTGGGCAATGCGATTATCGTGCTCGAAAACGGCCAGATTCATCTTCAGTACCTGTTCCAGCCCGCCAGGCCGCATGACGAGTCGCATTCGACCGTTCTGACGCATGGAACGGAAGGGATCGTGCTTGGCGGAACAGGAACGTTCGCACACGCCGACGGTGTTTTTGTCCTGTCCGTCGACGGGGACAGTGCAACATTCGACATGCGTCTGCACTGCGACTGACGCCGCAAGCCGCGTTCACACCGGCTTCCACTCCCAGTCGTCGCCGAACTGGTTGCGAAACCAGGTCATCTGGCGCTTGGCGTATTGCGCCGTGGCAATGACGGCGCGCTCCACCGCCTCGTCCCTTTTCATTTCGCCGGCAAGCCAGGCGGCGATCTCGCGCACGCCGATGGCGCGCATCGCCGGCAGATCCGGGGGCAGGTTCATGGCGAGAAGGGCTTGCGCCTCCTCGACGGCGCCGGCGTCCATCATCGCCTCGAAGCGGGCGCGGATACGCTGTCTCAGCGCCGCCCGGTCGGGCGAAAGAACGATCCTGCGCACAATCGGGCCTTCGAGCAGAGTCTTGCCCTTGGCCTGTTGAAAATGACCGATCGACTTGCCTGAGGCCTCATGCACTTCCAGCGCGCGGACGATCCGCTGGCTGTCCCCGGGTTTGAGCCTTGCGGCGAGATCCGGATCGCGCGCAGCGAGTTCGTGATGCAATGGGTGCGACCCCTCGGCAGCCAGCCTGTCGCGCCACCTTTGGCGGATCTTCTCTGGAATATCCGGCATTTCGGACAGTCCGCCCGTCAGCGCCTTGAAATAGAGTCCCGTGCCGCCGACAAAGATCGCCGTGCGACGCCCGCCTTCCTGCTCAGCAAGCAGCCGCGCGACATCGCGGCTCCACGCGCCCACGGAATAGCTCTGTGAGGCCGGGACATGGCCGTACAGGCGGTGCGGCGCCGCGCGCATGTCGTCTTTCGACGGCCGTGCTGTCAGAACCCGTAGCGTGTCGTAGACCTGCATGGAATCCGTGTTGACGATCACGCCGTCGAGCTCTGCGGCCAGCTCCAGCGCCAAAGAGGACTTGCCGCTGGCGGTGGGCCCCGCTATCAGAACCGCATCCATCGTCCCGCCATCTCAGGTAAATTCTTCATGCCTCTCGTTG
This sequence comes from Hoeflea sp. CAU 1731, assembly GCF_039888615.1. NCBI lineage: Bacteria > Pseudomonadati > Pseudomonadota > Alphaproteobacteria > Hyphomicrobiales > Rhizobiaceae > Hoeflea > Hoeflea sp. CAU 1731. Next base: position 37,230 of record NZ_JBDQQS010000007.1, read on the forward strand.
CCACGCTTGTCGCCAATCCGTCAAATCCCGTTCTGGGCGTGGATATCGGCGCGGCTGCCAGCAAGGCCGCCGGCGCAGCCGAACCGGACTGGCTCGCAGACGGCGTCGCCTGCGATTTGCAACTGCCGGACGGCGCCGACGCGGATGCGACGCGGACGGCGCTGGAGGCGGTCCTTGGCGAGCTGCCTGTTGATATCGTCATCCGGCCGGCAGCCGACCGCCGCAAGACAATCCTGCTCGCCGATATGGACTCCACCATGATCGAGCAGGAATGCATCGACGAACTGGCTGCCGAAATCGGCATCAAGGACCATGTGGCCGACATCACGCGCCGGGCGATGAATGGCGAGATGGAGTTCGAGGCCGCCCTGAAGGAAAGGGTTGCGCTTCTGAAGGGGCTGGACAAGTCGGCGATAGACAGCGTGCTTGAAAACCGCATCACGCTGGCGCCGGGCGGGCGTGAACTCGTCGCCACGATGAAGGCGCATGGCGGCTACACCGCGCTCGTTTCGGGTGGGTTTACCGCATTTACCGCACGTGTCGCGGCGATGCTCGGCTTCGACGAGAACAGCGCGAACGTATTGCTGGAGCGCGGCGGCGTGCTGACCGGAGAGGTCGCCGAGCCGATCCTCGGACGGCAGGCCAAGGTCGACACGCTGCTTGCCCTCGCCGACCGTCTGAAACGGACGCCGCAGGACGTCATCGCCGTCGGCGACGGCGCGAACGATCTCGGCATGCTCGGTCTCGCCGGCAGCGGCGTGGCCTTGCACGCCAAGCCCGCGGTCGCCGCGCAATGCGACATCCGCATCGATCATGGCGACCTGACGGCGCTTCTCTACATCCAGGGCTATCGCAAGACGGACTTCGCCGCGCCATGACGATGATTACGCAAACGCCCCGGCTGGTCATCCGCAACTGGCGACCGGACGATCTCGACCCGTTCTGGCGGCTCAACTCGGACGAAACCGTGATGGAGTTCTTTCCGATGCGCCGCAACCGGACAGAGGCGGCCGATATAATGGCGCAGCTGACGGAGATGATCGCGACGACCGGCTACGGGTTCTTCGCGCTCGAGCAGAAAAGCGACTCGGCGCTAGTCGGCTTTGTGGGCCTTGCCCGGACCGATCTCGCGCCGGCGCTGCCGAAAGGCGCCGTGGAGGTGGGCTGGCGATTGCTGCCGGACTATTGGGGATTGGGATACGCCACGGAATCGGCGCAGCGCATGTTGCGGCTCGGTTTCGAAGAGCGCGGACTTTCGGAAATCGTGTCCTTTGCGGTGGAAAAAAACACACGCTCGACGGCCGTCATGCGGCGCCTCGGCATGACGCGCGCGCCGGACCGCGACTTCGATCATCCGCGCGTTCCCGACACCCATCCGCACCTGAAGCGCCACATGCTGCATGCGATGACGTCGGATCAGTGGCGAACGATCCGAGAGAACCGTTGATCGGCTGAAACAAGGTCAGCGCTGCGGACCTGTCCGCAAAGCCCCGGCAGGCGGCGCCTGACGCCGGATCACGTCCACTGCCGTCCGGCGTCAGGGAAATGTTTGACGCTTATATAAATTCCCCCAAGACGGGGGCTCTCCGCGCCGCGTCTGCGGCGCGGAAGACAATTTGACCGGTCGCCCCGTCACCGCATCGGGACGGTGACGAAACGCAGTTCTCCGGTTTCGTTGGCGATCATCAGCAGCGCGTTGCGGCGGCCGTCGTCCTGCAACTCCTCGATCCGGTCTTCGACCTCCTGCGGCGTCCGAACCGCCTCCTGGGCGATCTCGACGATGACGTTGCCGGGCACGATGCGCTTTTCGGCTGCGGAGGAGTCCTCGTCGACGCTGGTGATGACAACGCCTTCGACGTCCTCGGATATGCCGTACTGCTCGCGCAAGGCGTCGTCCAGGCCAGCGATATCCATGCCGAGGATGCTCACCGTTTCCGGCTCTTCGGCGGCCTCTGTCTCGGCGATCATCTTCTCGCCGTCCTCCAGGCGCCCGAGCTCGATCTGGAATGTCTTTTCCTCGCCCTTGCGAATGACGACGACGTCGACTTCCTTGCCGATCGGGCTTTCCGCCACGATGCGGGGAAGATCGCGCATCTCGTCGATGTCCTTGCCGTCGAAACGGATGATGACGTCGCCCGGCATGATGGTGCCGTTGTCGACCGGACCACCCTCGACGATGCCTGCGACGAGCGCGCCTGCGGCGCGGTCCATATCGAGACTTTCGGCGATGTCGTCGGTCACGGGCTGGATACGCACGCCGAGCCAGCCACGGCGCGTCTCACCGTATTCCATCAGCTGGGCGAGCACCGACTGGACGATGTCGGCCGGAACGGCGAAGCCGATGCCGATCGAGCCGCCGGTCGGCGAAATGATCGCGGTGTTGATGCCGATGACCTCGCCATTCTGGTTGAACAGCGGTCCGCCGGAATTGCCGCGATTTATGGCGGCGTCCGTCTGGATGAAATTGTCATATGGACCGGCGTTGATGTCGCGTTCACGCGCCGAGATGATGCCGGTGGTGACCGTGCCGCCGAGACCGAACGGGTTGCCGATCGCCATCACCCAGTCGCCGATGCGCATGGCTTCGGAATCGCCAAAAGGAACAAACGGCAGCGGTTTGCCTGCATCGACGCGCAGGAGCGCGATATCCGTCTTCGGATCGGTTCCGACCAGTTCAGCCGGCAGCTTGGAGCCGTCCGCGAAATTGACCTCGATATCGTCGGCGTCGGCGATCACGTGATTATTGGTCACGATCAGCCCGTCCGCGTCGATCACGAAGCCGGAACCCAGCGAATTGACCCTGCGTGAACGCGGCGTATTCGGCATTTCGCCGCCGCGATCACCGAAGAAGTCGTCAAAGAAATCCTCAAAGGGGGAGCCTTCAGGCACCCGGGGACGCGGCACATTGTTGTTGCCGGAAACCCGCTGGGAGGTCGAGATGTTGACCACGGAATCAAGTAATGTTTCCGCCAGATCGGCGACCGATTCCGGCCCTTGAGCGGCTGTGGCGGGCGTCACGGTGAAGGCTGTTCCCTGCACGCCGGCTGCGACGATCATCGACGCGGCGGTCACGATCCGGATGGGCTTGAAGATTTTGTCCAATGCCATTGCAGGCTCTCTCCTGGTGTTTGCAGCGCTGTCGCAGATCATAGGGCCCACGACGCCTGCTTCCAATTCACGCTAGCGCGAGTTCCGTTCGAAAATATGGAGCTCAGCCGCGTATTATCCAGACGACGAAGACTCCGAAAGCAACCGCGGCCAAACCGCAGCCGCGGAGAAGCCTGTCGTCGATATTCGGCAGTTCTTCCGCCATCCTTCGAACGAGTTGAGGGGCCAGCGCATACACCAGCCCCTCTATAACTAGGAACAGACCAAGTCCGATGATCAGATCGCTCATGCGGCCCGTTTAGTCCGTGCTCGAGGTCGTCTCCTGGCTCGGCGCCGGAGCCGGGGCGGGCGCAGCCTCGCCCGCTTCCTTGAAGAAACGGAAGAATTCCGAATCCGGCGACACGATGACCGTCGTGTCGGTGTCGGCGAGCGACTTGCGATAGGCCTCCATGGAACGGTAGAAATCGAAGAAGTTCTCGTCCTTCGAAAACGCTTCCGCGAAGATCTTGTTTCGCTCGGCGTCGCCTTCACCGCGGGTGATTTCAGAATCCCTGCGCGCTTTCGATTCCAGCTCGACCACCTGCCTGTCGGCGATGGCGCGAATGCGCTGACCCGCCTCACGTCCGCGGGCGCGGATCAGTTCGGCTTCAGCGAGACGTTCCGCCTTCATCCGGTCATAGGTCTGCTGGGAAACTTCCTGCGTCAGGTCCGTTCGGCGGATGCGCACGTCCTCGATCGTCAGGCCCAGTGATTCCGCGTCCGGCCGCAACTGATCGCGAACCTCGCGCATCATCTCGGCGCGGGCGTCGGAGAGCGCCGCCTCGAAGCCGCGCAGACCGTAGACGCGGCGCAGGGCCGAATCGAGACGGGTGCGCAACCGCTGTTCGGCGGCGACCGTGTCTCCGGACACCGTTTCGCGGAAACGCTCCGGATCGGTGATCTTGTAGACGACGAAGGCGTCGACCTCATAGAACTTGCCGCCCGAAACCTGGACGCGGATGTCGTCGAGATCGAAGCGAATGGCGCGCTTCTGGATCATCTGCACATTGTCGGCTTCGATGAAACCGAAGGGCAGCTTGAAGTAGATGCCGGGCTCCGTCTTGACCGAGCGGATCTGGCCAAACCGAAGAACGATCGCCTGCTCGCCCGCCTGCACGACGAAGAACGACGAATAGGCCAGCCCCAGAATAATGACGACGGCGATGATGATAGCGGGAAGACGATTACCCATCAGTTCGAACCTCCCTTGCTTTTCTGCTTGTACAGTTCGTTGAGCGGCAGGTAGGGCACGACCCCCTGCTCGCCGTTCTGTTCGACAATGAACTTGTTGGACGTGCGGTAGACCTCTTCCAGCGTTTCCAGAAACAGGCGCTTGCGGGTCACTTCCGGCGCGATTGCGTATTCCGTGTAGATCGCCTCGAAGCGCTGTGCTTCACCCTCGGCTTCGTTGACGACGCGGTTCTTGTAGCCGGCCGCCTCTTCCCGGATCTGCGCCGCCTCGCCGCGGGCCCGGCCAAGCTGCTGGTTGGAATACTGGTTGGCTTCCTCGACGAAACGGTCCTCGTCCTGTTCGGCGCGCTGCACCTCGTCGAAGGCGTCGGCCACTTCGCGCGGCGGCGCCGCGTCCTCGATGGAAACGGTGTTGATCGAAATGCCGGCGCCGTAGGTGTCCATGGTTTCCTGGATCGTGATCTTCACGCTGTCGGCGATCGCCTGGCGATTGTCGCGGAAGATGTCCTGGGCGGGACGCCGGCCAACGACTTCGCGCATGGCGCTCTCGGCGACCTGACGAAGCGTATCTTCCGGATTCTCGACGTCGAACAGGTAATCCTGCGGATTGGTGATCGAATAGAGAACCGAAAACTGCACGTCGACGATGTTCTGGTCGCCCGTTAGCATCAGGCTCTGGGCGGCGCCGCGCGGGGAACTGCCGCCGATATTGATCTGTTTCTCAACGATACTGACTTTTTCGACCCGTTCGATTGGCCACCAGAGGAAATGCAGGCCCGGCTGGGAAACTTCTGTTTTCGGCTTTCCGAAAAGCAGAACCACGCCGCGTTCGTCCGGCTGCACGGTGTAGATCGCTTGAAACGCCCAGAGAAGTACGAGACCGATGACTACGATGATAGCGATAAGCCCGCCGCCGGATCCGCCCGGCAGGGCGTTGCGCAACTGGTCCTGCGAGCGCCGGATGATGTCTTCAAGATCCGGCGGTTGTCCGCCGCCGCCTGTTTTTCGTGGACCGCGCGGACCCTGCCCCCACGGCCCTTGTCCGTTACCGCCACTTCCGTTCTGATTGCTCCAGGGCATGAATTCCTCTTTCCTCGCCGGGCACGGGGCCGTTCATGGCCATTCCTGTACCGGTTTTGCATTCCGTTCTTATAATTGGCCCTTCGATACGCGCGCCGACCGAGTGCGGTCAAGTTGAAATGGCAAGTGTATTTAACGGGCTATCCAGCGGTTATAGGTATCGCGACCCGCGCTTTCAACGCGCTGCCGGCCGCATCTTGCTGATTACGGGGCTTTTTTGTCGTAAATCACGTAGCGGGTGGCGAATGTGTCCTTCTCGCCCTCGCTGACCTGCTCTTCGTGGACAGGCTCCCAAATGGCCCGGTCGATCGCCGGAAAGACGGTGTCGCCATCCGGTTCACACTGCACATGGGTGATATGCAGTCGGTCGGTCAGCGGCATCGCGAGCCTGTAAATTTCACCGCCGCCTACGACGCAGATCGCATCAGCGTCGTCCGACCGGGCCCGTTCTGCGGCGACGCGGATGGCTTCCTCCAACGAGGACGCGATCGTTATGCCTTCAGGCTCGTAGTCCTTGCTGCGCGTCACCACGATGTTCAGGCGCCCTGGAAGCGGCTGACCGATCGATTCGAAGGTCTTGCGGCCCATGATCACCGGCTTGCCCAGCGTTATGGACTTGAAGCGCTTCAGATCCGTGGAAAGCCGCCACGGCATGTCGCCGTCCGCGCCGATCACGTCGTTGGCGGCGATCGCAGCCACGATCACGACGCTGACTGGCATGACGTGGGTCATACGGAAACCTTCGCGGCGATATGCGGGTGCGGGTCGTAATTTTCGAGCGTGAAATCTTCCGGCGTGAAGGAGAAAATATCCCGACGTTCCGGATTGATCCGCATGGTCGGCAGCGCCCGCGGCGCGCGGCGAAGCTGGAGCTCGGCCTTTTCCAGGTGATCGGCGTAGAGATGCGCGTCGCCCAGCGTGTGCACGAAATCACCTGGCTCCAGCCGCGTGACCTGCGCCATCATCATGGTCAGCAGCGCGTAGGAGGCGATATTGAAGGGCACGCCCAGAAAGATATCCGCCGAACGCTGGTAGAGCTGGCAGGAAAGCCGCCCGTTCGCCACATAGAACTGGAAGAGGCAGTGGCATGGCGGCAGGGCCATATCGTTGACAAGCGCCGGATTCCAGGCTGACACGATGAGCCGCCGGGAATTCGGATTGAGCTTGATCATCTCGACCACCTCGGAAATCTGGTCTATCGCCTGTCCGTCGGGCGCCGGCCAGGAGCGCCACTGATAGCCGTAGACGGGGCCGAGATCGCCGTTTTCGTCAGCCCATTCGTCCCAGATCGACACGCCTTGCTCCTTGAGCCAGGCAATGTTCGTATCGCCGCGCAGAAACCACAAGAGTTCGACGATGATCGACTTCAGATGCAGTTTCTTCGTCGTCAGGACCGGAAAGCCTTTCGCGAGATCGAACCGCATCTGGTGACCGAACACCGAGCGCGTGCCGGTGCCGGTGCGGTCGGAGCGGTCAACGCCGGTGTCGAGGACACGGCGCATGAGGTCGTGATATTGCTTCATCGTCTTGCCTGGCGCGATTCGTTTCGGTCCATCATATCGGGTTGAAGCGACTGCGGCGAGCGGTCAGCGCCGCTTGATCCACAGGTCGCGAAGCAACCCGCTTTCATTCGCTTTTACGCGCCTTACCTGTCATTCCGCGGATTATCGCGCTGGATCACCCCCCTTTTCAAACAGGCTCCGCGGCCTTATATCAGGAGTGCTGTTTCGACAGCTATGGCGATAAACGGGAGATGCAATAAACCCATCGGACCCGGGGGCAGTACCCGGCGCCTCCACCATGACAGGCCGCGCTTGACGGCCTGTGATGCTGGGGGCGACACAGGATCGACGAGGGCGTAAAGATCAACTTTTTGCTCGGCATGGTTCCGCCGTTATCGGGCCGTTACAATAGTTGCAAACGACAACTATGCGGAAGCACGTCTCGCCGCTTAATGCGGTGCGACAGCTTCAAATAAACTCCTGACGGTTCGCACCGTCAGGCGGGGTTCGGAGGCACCTGGCAACAGAAGCCTCCACTAAATCCCCTGAGAAAACGCCAAACCGGGCGTCATCCTCGTGCGTATCACTCCGACGTTTGGGCGATTGGCTTCCAGGCTGTGCGATCGATGTCGAGATCGGTGTAGTCGTCCGGATTAAGGACCGGCCGATCGATCCCCGACGCCAGCTGCTGCCGGAAATCCCTGAGTATTCGCAGACAGATCGGCATCAACATCATCATGGCGACGAGGTTCACAATCGCCAGGATTCCCATCATCGGATCCGAGAAGAAGAACACGGATGTCGCGGCCGGCGCGGCGGCGCCGACGAAAATGATGGCGATCAGCACGGTGATGAATATGCCGAGGACGACGAGAAGCGGTTGCAGCGACCATCCCCAGGTCAGATCGCCGATGACAACGAAGAACTCCTCAAGAAACGCCATGCTGAATCTTCTTTTCGAGTAAAGGCAATCTGAACACGCAGTCACATACTTTACATATTAAACACGCCCAAAGTAATCGCACTAGCCGTAAACGGCTTATGCGCAACGAACCTGATCGAGCCCGGCTTGCAGGCGCCGCCGGATCTTCTGTTCCACAGGTTCGGAATCCTTCTCTTTGATTTCGCCCCTATCCTTAGTAAAATATGAATGATAACCCGAACACATTGTTGCCCGAAAACCGGAACACCTGTACCAAGGCAATGAGTGAATCGAGGCGGAGTCCGGCAGTGCAAGACCACATCAGATATGACATTCTCGCCCAGGACGCGCTCAGAAGCGTCATTCGCAAGGTGCTGTCTGAAGTCGCCTCCACCGGCGCCCTGCCCGGCGAGCATCATTTCTTCATCACTTTTATGACGAATGCGCCCGGCGTGCGCATCTCCAGCCATCTGCGCGAAAAATACGCCGAGCAGATGACCATCGTTGTCCAGCACCAGTTCTGGGACCTGAAGGTCACGGAAAGCCATTTCGAGATCGGCCTGTCCTTTTCCGACAAACCCGAAAAACTGCACATCCCGTTTGCGGCCGTCCGGGGGTTCTACGACCCTTCCGTCAATTTCGAACTCGAATTCGACACCATGATCGCCGACAACGAAGACAGCCCCGCCGTTGGACTTGTGTCGCCGGAGCACTCCGAAATCTCGCGTGATCCGGTCAATTCCGACGAAGAAGGCGCCGAGGTTCCCGACGACGCGGACACCGAAGCCGCAGACGCCTATGAGGAACTGACGGAAGACGAGAGCGAGAAGGCCGGCGCGGACGTCGTGTCGCTGGACGCCTTCCGCAAGAAGAACTAGGGCCATGACCTCAAACGTCGTCAATCTGCGTCAGGCAAGAAAACGCAAGGCGCGCGACGAGAACGACCGTCAGGCCGAAGCCAATCGCGTCGCCTTCGGGCGAACCAAGGCGGAAAAAACCACGACCCGCGCCGAAAACCTGAAATCGCTTCGCGACCAGGAGCAGAAACGGCTCGAAAAATCGCCGCGAGACAGTGATTGATCCGCAAGCGCTCCATCACCATTCGCGGACATCGCACAAGCCTGTCGCTTGAAGATCAGTTCTGGGACGCGCTTCAGCATATTGCGGCGGAGCGGCGCCTGGCGATGGCGGCGCTGGTTACGGAAATCGACGAACAGCGAAACGTGGACGACAATCTGTCGTCGGCGGCCCGGATCTACGTTCTGGAGTGGTTTCGCAAGGACGACTGACAGATTGACCGTTCAGTTGTTTGGAAACACCGCCTCTTCCAGTTTCTTGTAAAGATCGTCGAAGACGAGCGGCACGCCGTCGCCGCCATTCGTCGGCGCAGTGTCGGGCGCGGGCCTTGGCGTCGGCACATTGGACGGCGCGGTGTCCCGCACCGGCTGCGTGTCTTCTTCAACCCGCACGGCTGCGCGTTCCTGCGCGCGAGTTTCGCGAAGCAGTTCTTCCTCCTGCTTCAGGCGCTCTTCTTCCTGCCGCTGCCGTTCCTCCTCGACCTTCCTTTGCTCTTCCTGATGCTGGAGTTCGAGACGCCGGATGCGGATTCGCTGTTGCTGGTAGTCGCGAGACAGCATGACTTCGCGCCGCATGCGCTGCTTTTCCAGGACCACCGCCTGCAGCAGTTCCACGCGCCGCCTCTCGCGCTCGAAGGCTCGCAATGACAGGAAATTGGTCAGTTCGGCGGCGTTGACTTGCACCGAAGGCGCACTGATTGGGCCGGAAAATTCCAGCGTGACGGCGGGCACGGCGCCCGTCAGGGCTTCAAGACCGGGATCGTATTCGACACGGAACTCCGACTCCATGTCGTCTTGCGGCAGATCGATCCGCGCATCGCCCGTCACGGTCACGCCCGTGTCCTCGAACCGCATGTTAGAAACCCGGATGACGCCCGCCGCAATCGTAAAGGGCGCCGAGACCCGGGCGCTGTAAAGCCCGCCATTGCGTGTGATCCGGCTGGCGACGTCAGCGACATTATCCGCTTCCGTTTCGAAGCCTTCCCTGTCGGCGGCGTCGAGCAGCCTGCCGAGCGCATCGCTTCCGATCCCGCGAATTTCCAGATCGCGCGCCGTCGCAATTCCGGTTCCGGTCAAGGAGGTGACGAGGCCCTGCATGCTTTTGCCCGATCCCTCCAGCGTCAGCGACAGGTCCAGACCGCCGCTGGCGACGGGCTGGCCGCGATAGTCCCAAAACAGGGGCGCCAATTGCGCGTCGCCAAGTTCGAACCGGCCCGAAACGATCCCGGTTCCGCCGCGGTTGGAAAGCGAGATGCTTCCGCCGAGATCGCCGTCGAGCCAGCGCGCTGCCAGGTCGCGCAATTGCAGTTCACCGTCTTCGAGAACCAGCTTGCCCTTGAAATCCCGAATTGCCTGCGAAGCCGGCAACAGCGCGCTTTGCGCTGTCACGTCGATATCAAAACGCGTTTGACCAAAAGACGATGGAGCAAACCCGGCGTTGCTCCAGGTTCCATCGTAGAAGGAGACAGCCCCCTCACCCAGAACCGTTTCTGCAAGCCACCCGAGGTCAAGTTCCGAGAGGGCGAGATCGCCGGAAAGCGCAATCTCTGTCTCATCGCGCGGCATAGTGAGATTTCCGGAGAACCCGATATTTTCAACCGAGCCTTCCATGGACTGAAGCGACAACGTCTCGGCGTCTGCCTTGACGCGCGCGCTGAGTTTCGTCGGCAGGATCACCTGCGGGCCGCCGAAAGAGAATCCTGCAGCCAGCAGATAGGGCGACAGGTCGCTCGACGTCATGTCGAACGCGAAGTCGCCAAGCAGCCGGTCTTCCTCGTCGCCCCAGGCCTGCCCCCTTGCGTTGAACTGAAGGTCGCCGGACAGATAGCCGAGCGTGAAATTGGCGTTCGTGTCGGCGTTGTCGCTCATCTGCAGCGAGGCGCTCGCTGCGCTGTCGGCGCTGGCGTCCAGCAGATCGACGCCAAACTGACGAAGCATTGTGCGCGAAGAATAATTGTTGACGTCGATCTTCGCCGACATGTCGTTCTGGTTCATCGGCGCGTGGATGTTCTTCTTTTCGAAGACTGCGTTGAACTGGCTGCCGCCGGTGTTGCCTGAAGCACGCGCGATAAGCTGCGTCGCGCCGCCCTGCGGCGTCAGGAAACGGGCCCTGGCGTTGACCGTCGTATTGTTAAAAAGATCGGCATTGCGCCGCAGGTGATCGGTCGCCGGGTGGATAAACCCAAGATCGCCGAGCGCCTTTGCGACGTCGCCCAACTGCTCCGCCGTCAGCGTGATGTCCAGATCGCCGGCGGGAGCGGTGAACGCATTGTCCAACCGGCCGACCATTGTCACCGAAACGCCGGCGAGATCGTTGACCGTCAGGCGATCGATATCGAGCGTTCCGCTCTTCAGGCGCACCGCAATGTCGAGATCGTTGGCGTCGAGACCGGCGAATTGCAGGCTGTCTGCGCTCATCCGCACGCCAATGTCGTGACCGGAAAGCCTGTTGGCCTCATGGTCGCCCGCCACAAGGGCGGAAAACGCCCGCAAGGCGTCCGCGTCGATGGTTTCTCCTTCAAGCACCAACGACAGCGTCGGTCGTCCCTGCCTCGGCACGATCCGCTCAAGCCGCCCGTTGAGGGTCGCCGAACCGACGGCGATCTCGAGATCTTCCATCCGCTGCAGTTGCGGCGACAACTCGACCGAGGCCGACAGGCCCGCCCTGTCCAGGCGGCGAATGCTGGGATCGACCGAATCGCTCAGCCAGGAGGCGAAGCCCGAAGGCTGGAGCGAGGCGACGACGATTTCGCCGCTGAAACCATAATCGGCGTCCACGCCAAGCCGACCATTGGCCAGAAAGGTCGTGCGTCCCGGGAGCTTGGCTTCAAGCTTTTCGAGCTTCCAGGCCCCGTTCTCCGGCACCGCCTCAAGTGAAATGTCGCGAAAGGTTGTGTCGCCCGCAACAATCGCAGGCAGCGCGACAGACACCTTGCCCGGCATTTGCGGCACAGGCGCGAGCGAGACGAATTTGTGGAATTCGGCGAGCCTTTGCCGGAACGGGCGGGACCCGGCGAAATCCGCCAGATTGGCGTCTTCGGCGTCGATCCGGTCCAGATTGAACTGCTGACCATCGGCGATCAGCAGGAATTCCGGATCGGGACCGGTGTCGAAAGTCGCTTCGCCGGTGACGATATAGGGGTTGTCCTTCGGCCCGGTCTGCAGCCGGTATTCCGGCAGGCGAAGCCGCTCGTTATCCAGTTCGAACTTGCCCGTCACGCGGGTTTGCTCCGGACGGTCGTTCCTTCTCCCGTTGTCTTCCGCGTTCTCGTCGGCCGACCGCGCCGTGATGTCGGCGGTGAAATTGCCGCTGTAGCGGGGCTTCAGATCCTCGATCCGCGCATCGCCCTCTAGCTGTATCGCAACCGGCAGCGCATCCGGATAAATGCCGGCCCGCAGCCGGACGCCACCGCTCTCAAGCGGCGCGCCGGTCAACAGGGAAAAGGCGCTTGCGTAGCCGTCGAAACGGCCGGCGCCGTCGATCTGCCACGGCCCCTCGATGGACTTCGCCGACATCCGCAGATCAAGATCCTCGGCTGTATGACGGCGGCCGTTCTGATCGTCGATAATAGTGATGTCACCGCCCGTAACGGTGATGTTTTCCAGGATGACGGGCTGACCGGAAAAGGATTTCTCGCTTCTGAGCGCCCAGTCGAGTTCGCCGTCTTCTGAGAGCCGGACAAAGGCCTTCGGACCTTCGATGCGCATGTCGAAGATGCGGACCTCGCCGCTGAGGAAGGGCGCAAGCTCCACATCCATCGCGAAGCGGTCGATCGTCATCATCGGCTCGCCGTCACTGGCTTCGCCGACGGCCACGTCGCCGAACGTCACGGAGGGAAAGGGCAGAAGCCGGGCTTCCGCGCTGCCGCGCACCTGCACCTTCTGGCCGAGAATGCGCCCGGCCTCGCGCTCAAAGTCCTGCCGGTAGCTGCTCCAGTCGATGAAATAGGGTCCAATCAGCGCAGCAAACAGCGCCAGAACGAGCAGACCTCCGAAAATGACGAACAGACGAACCAGGATGGGCTCCTAAATTGCAACGGCGCAGACGCCGCGGCGCGATTAACACTTGCCGTCGATCATAGCGCTTTCGACCGCGAGTTAAATGACAAATCGTTCCGCGCCGGCCTGTTTCCAGGGCGGCGTGACGGCGCAGGCGATCGGGACGCTTTGCGCCATTCCAGCTCAGATGGAGAATATCTTGCCAGGATTCATGATATTGTCCGGATCGAGCACCCGCTTGATGGCGCGCATGACGTCCAGGCTCTCTCCGGCTTCAGTGCGCAGCGCAGTCTGCTTCCCCTGCCCGACGCCATGTTCGCCCGTACACGTGCCTTCCATCGACAGCGCCCGTTCATTCAGCCGCGCGACGAATGCCTCGCCCTGTCTGACTTCTTCGTGATCGTTGGGGTCGATCATCACCATGACGTGGAAATTGCCGTCGCCGACATGGCCGGCGATCGGCGCAAGCAGCCCGGACTCCTCAATGTCGCGGTGCGTTTCATGGATGCACTCGGTCAGGCGGGAAATTGGCACGCAGACATCGGTCGTGATGTTGGTGCAGCCCGGACGCATGGCCATGCCGGCGAAATAGGCGTTGTGCCGCGCCTTCCACAGGCGATTGCGTTCTTCCAGCTCGCTGGCCCAGAGAAACTCGCCGGCGTCGAATTCCGCAGCGATCTCGCCAAACGTCATGGCCTGCTCCTCGGCGAAGGCGTCCGTACCGTGAAACTCGAGAAAGAGCAGTGGCGTTTCCGGATAGTCGAGCCCCCCATAGGCGTTCACGCCCCTGACCATCGCCGGATCCAGCAATTCGATACGAGCCACCGGCAAGCCCATCTGGATGGTCATGATGACGGCGTTGACCGCATTGTCGATCGACGGGAATGGACAGACGCCGGCGGTGATCTTCTGCGGGATGCCGTAGAGCCGGAGCGCAATGGACGTGACGATCCCGAGCGTGCCTTCCGATCCGACAAAGAGCCGCGTCAGGTCGTAGCCGGCGGATGACTTGCGGGCGCGCGTTCCTGTGTGAATCTCCTTGCCGTCGGCGGTCACCACGGTCAGAGCCAGGACGTTTTCGCGCATTGTGCCGTAACGCACCGCATTTGTGCCTGACGCGCGCGTCGAGGCCATGCCGCCGATCGAAGCATTTGCGCCCGGATCGATCGGAAAGAACAGGCCGGTGTCGCGCAGATAGGTGTTGAGCTCCTCACGTGTCACCCCGGGCTCGACGACACAGTCGAGGTCTTCTGGATTGACCTTCAGAATCCGGTTCATGCGAGACGTGTCGACGCTGATCCCGCCATTCGGCGCGTTGAGATGGCCTTCGAGCGAGGTGCCGGCTCCGAAGGGTATGATCGGCACGCGATATTCGGCGCAAATGCGCACGATCTCCGAAATTTCGCCGGCGGTTTCGGGAAAGGCGACACCGTCGGGCAATTGGCCCGGAATATAGGTGGTGGTATGGGTATGCTGGGCGCGAAAGGCTTCGCCCGTCTGAAAGCTCTCGCCGAAACGCTGCTTGAGTATCCCGAGAACCGCTGCAATGCCCGTTTCGTTACGCAAGCCGGCGCCCGCATCCGCCAGTACCATCCTGTACCTCCCTAATGCCGTTTCCCGCAGGATGCCCCTTGTGGCGCCTGCTTCAACGAGTAAAGTAATTCGGGCGTATCAATATGGCGAAACGGGAAGAGGAACAACAGGTGAAAACGACCGCGCCATTCCTCGCGCCCCCGGCCGAAATAAAGGCAGACTGGATCGACTACAACGGCCATCTCAACATGGCCTATTACAATGTTCTTTTCGACGAAGGGGCGGACAAGGCCTTCAGCGAATTCGGCATGACGGCTGACTATGTGCGGCAAAACGGGTTGAGCTTCTACGTCGCCGAACTCCATGTCTGCTATCTGCGGGAGGTCCATCAGCGCGACAGCGTCCGTGTCAGCTTTCGTGTTCTCGACCTCGACGAGAAACGCATACACGCCTATCAGGAACTGATACACGCCGACGGCTGGGTATCGGCGACGTCTGAAGTGCTTTACCTGCACATAGACGCCTCAGGACCGAAGGTCGCCAAGATTCCAACCGACATGTACAACGCTATCGACGAGATGCGCCGGCTTCAGTCGAGCCTGCCCTGGCCCGATAAGGCCGGTCGAAGCATCGGAATCAACAGGAATTAGCGACAGAGTGATGTTGCCCGAATATATCCGATCGCTGCCGCGGCAAATCCGGCTCTGGGTGACGCCGAACATCCGGTCGTTCCTCGACGAAAAACAGCCTCGTTTGTGGCTGCTTTCGCTCGCCGTCGGGCTTGCGGTGACGATCGCGGCCATTATTTTTCGTGAACTGATCGGCCTGGTTCAACTCGCCTGGCTTCGTGACAGCACCGAAAATGTCATTTCCGCCGCCCGCAAGGTTCCGTGGTACATGGTGGTGTTCGCGCCAGCGGTTGGCGGACTTGTCGTCGGCCAGATGCTGCGGTTCCTGCCTCAGCGGCGAACGCTTGCAGTGGCGGACGTCATCGAGGCGCGGGCCGTCTCCGGCAAGCGCCTCAGTTTTCGCGAGGGTATCTTTTCGGCATTGCTCTCGGCAATTTCTCTTGGATCCGGTGCAAGCGCCGGCCGCGAAGGGCCGATCATCCATCTCGGCGCAACGCTCGCAGCGGCGATCGCCCGCCACAGCAAAATGCCGTCATGGTGCGATCGCACTCTGCTCGGCTGCGGCGTGGCCGGAGCGATTTCGGCAAGCTTCAATGCGCCGATCGCCGGGGTCCTGTTCGCGCACGAGGTAATACTGGGCCACTATTCCCTGCGGTCCTTCGTACCGATCGTCATATCCTCCACCGTCGCGGCCATCCTGTCGCGAAACTGGTTCGGAGAGGTGGTCACCTTCACCGTCCCGAACTATACGGTCGTCTCCTATTGGGAATTTCCGGGTTTCGCCATACTCGGGATCATTTCAGCGATCGTCGCAATTTCTTTCCAGTTCTCGCTCTTTTCCACCGACTTCCTGGCCCGCAAGATGACAATGCCATTGTGGCTGCGTCCGGTGGTCGGCGGACTGGCGGTCGGTTGTATCGGCTACTTCCTGCCGCAAATTCTGGGCGTCGGATATGAAGCGACGGACGAAGCCCTCTGGGGACGTCTCTCGCTGGCGATGATGCTGACGCTGATCGTCGCGAAGACAGCCGCCACCTCCATTACGCTTGCATCGCGTTTCGGCGGCGGCGTCTTCTCGCCCTCCCTTTATCTTGGCGCCATGACCGGCGGCGCCTACGGCATTATCGCCGCATCGGCCTTTCCGGATCTGGCGTCCAGTTCGGCCCTCTATTCCTTCCTCGGCATGGGAGCGGTGGTCGGCGCCGTTCTCGGCGCGCCGATCTCGACAACGCTGATCGTTTTTGAGCTGACAGGCGGCTATGAACTGTCCATTGCCCTGCTTCTTACCGTGGCGATCGCGCACGGCATCAACCAGGCGATCCACGGACATTCCTATTTCAACTGGCAGCTGGAGATGCGCGGCATCTTCGTCCAGGCGGGTCCTCAGCATATTGTGGTCAGCAATGTGAAGGTCATGGATTTCATGACACCGGTCGACACTAACGACGAACCTGTCGAATATAAAAAGGAACGGAGCATGTCGCTAAAACCGACCGATACGCTGGACAAGGCCTTGCGTATTTTCGACACCGGTGGAGCGTCGCGCCTGCCGGTGGTTGACGAGAAGCATGGAACCCACATCATTGCGTGGGCGACTCACGTCAAAGCGCTGGCCTATTTCAACAAGCGGCTTATCGATGTCGCCAAGGAAGAACACCTTTAAGATCTGACATGTCCCAATGCCCTTGAGGATTTCCAATCGCGACGCGCGCCGGCTCTGGCTATTCGCGCAAGGTCTCGCCGAAACGCCAACCGGCCCGCTCGACCTGATGGGTACGATCCATTCGCTCGGCTTCGTACAGCTCGACACGATCCGCAACGTGACACGCGCCCATCACCACATCCTGTGGAGCCGCAACCAGAACTATCGCGAACCCATGCTCGGAAAGCTGCTGGCCAAGGACCGGCTGATCTTCGAACACTACACGCATGACGCATCGGTCATCCCGGTGGAATTCTACCCGATGTGGCGTCGCCAGTTCGACAGAATGCGCGAACGGCTCCATCGGTCAAGCTACTACGGTCCCGCCCTCGACGCTGCCGAACAGAAGATCATTCGGGACAGGATCGAAAATGAAGGACCGTTGTCGACCCATGCCTTCGACACAAAGATCGAAGGCGCGCGGGAAATGTGGGCGCGCCCGCCGCACAAGAAGGCGCTGGACTACCTCTGGTATGTCGGCGATCTCTCTACATCCCACCGTGAAAATTTCATCAAATACTACGATCTCACGCACCGGGTGATCCCCGAAGACCTGCGCACACGGGAGATTGCGCATGACCGGCAGGTGGACTGGCTGTGCGACGCCGCCCTCTCCCGCCTGACTTTCGCAAGTCCGGGAGAAGTCCAGCGCTTCTGGGAAGCGACGACGCCGGCGGAAGTCCGCCAGTGGATCGAAAGGCGAAACGGCGCACTCGTCGAGGTCGAGATACAAACAGCCGACAGGCAATGGGTCAAGGCGCTGGCCGTTCCCGACATCGAGCAGAAACTTGCCGATACGCCGGATCCGACGAGCCGGCTGCGCATCATAAACCCCTTCGACCCCGCAATCCGGGACCGCACCCGCACTGAGCGCCTTTTCGGCTTCGACTACCGGATCGAGATTTTCGTGCCGGCGGAAAAACGTCTCTGGGGATATTACGTCTATCCGTTGCTGGAGGGCGACCGTTTCGTCGGCCGCATGGAAATCAAGGCGGATCGCAACGCCGGCTTCATCTGTGCGACGCGTTTCTGGCCGGAACCGCGCGTGCAATGGAGCGCAAAGCGTCACGCCCGCCTTGAAGCCGAACTTCATCGGCTTGCGCGTCTGATCGGCGTTTCGGAAGTGCGCTACGGCGACGACTTCGCCAGCGATTGACCGGGCGCCGGAGACGCCGGGGAAGTATACGCACAGTATTGCGCGGCGTCGGCCGATCGCATAACAGAGCGTAACGAGGACACCATGTCAGAATTCGTCTCCGACACAGTATTCAAACGCGACGTCTTTTCCGAGACGCGCGCCGGCCATTTCAGCGACCGGCCCGACGAGCGGGTCGCCCGGCGCATCGTGTCGGCTTCGCCTCTCTGGTCCCGGCCGCTCGCCTGGTTTCTCGCCAATCGCGAAATCAGGGCGTTGAAAGCTGTTTCGGGGATCGCCGGAACGCCGCAACTGATCGAGGTCGACCGCGACGGGCTTTTCCGATCCTGGACGGAAGGCGCCCCGCTGCATCTTGCGCGGCCGGACAATGCGACGTGGTATCGCGACGCCGGCCGCCTGCTGCGCGATCTGCGCCGCCGCGGCATTACCCATAACGATCTCGCCAAGCCTCAGAACTGGCTGATGCTGCCGGACGGCAAGGCGGCGGTGATCGATTTCCAGCTCGCGTCCTGTCACCGCCGGAAAGGACGTTACTATCGCACGCTCGCCTACGAGGATCTCAGGCATCTCATCAAGCAGAAACGATCCTTCGCGCCGCATCTGATGACCGCGACGGAAAAGCGGATCCTTGCGCGCAAGTCCCTGCCGTCGCGGATTTGGATGGCGACCGGCAAGAAGGTCTACAACCTCGTCACCCGCGGCCTGTTTTCCTGGTCGGACGGCGAGGGAACCGGCGATCGCATCGAGCGCGAGGGGCCGACGATCAACAAGGTGTTGCGCTCAGATCCGGCTATCCGCGACGTGGCTCTCAGCCTCTACCCGCTGCCCCGCAAGGGCGTCGGCATCTATGCATTCGTCGAGACCGACGAAAAGGAAATTGACCTGCCGGAATTCAATGCGCGCATCCGCAAGCAGAATCGGGACGCGAACCTCGACATGGCGCAGCCCGTCAGGGCTCTGCCCCGGCGTTCCGACGGCGGCGTTCGCGACGACATATTGCGATTGATCGCCATGAACCAGATGACGGAGCTCGACGATCTCTTGAACCGCGAACCCGACATCGCCGGCGACGTCCGTAAGATCATGGCCGAGCGGCTGAACTGGACGGACCGGCGCATAAGCCAACTGGAAGAAAAACAGGCCTGATCTCTCGGTTACGAGCGGTTGTCATCAAGATAGCGGCGGATTTTTTCCAGCAGCGGCAGCGCCTCGATCATGTCTGGCGCGGAAACACTTTTGGCGAGCTCCAGCAGTTCCGGCGCGATCGCGGCCACCGCGTTGTCGCGCGCTTCAAGTCCGGCGTCCGTCAGGCGCACACGTTTGCTCCGCCGGTCACGTTCATCCGGCGTCACCGCGACGTATCCCTTCTTTTCCAGCCGTGCGATCGTGTTGGTCATGGCGCCTTTGGTGACCTGCATGGCGCGGGCGATCTCCACAAGGCTCGGCTCGCCGCCGAGCCGCGCCAGGTGATTGAGCACCGAAAAATGCGCCATCTTGAGTTCGTGAGGCAGTACGCGCTCAATCGCGTGGCCGGAGAGCTGCGCAATTTTGCCGATCTCGTTGAAAAAGCGGAATATGGCAGCTCCCGTCTCAGGTTTGCCGGCGCTGTTGTTCATGCATTTCCTATTCGGCTCTCATACGGCCATCGCGGCGATGGCTCGATTGACGGACCATAACCCAGCCGAACGAACATTTGCAGCGTGCTATCGTCGTCAATGCCGAGTTTCTCCCTGATCGCCGCGTAATGGTCCGCCATTTCCGGATATTCCTGCAGCGACTGGGAAAAGGGCTGCAGCGCCAATCCCTCCTGTGTCGCCGCAAGATGGAAACGCAGATAGTCGCGACCGGCGGCAAACTGATCCAGGCGCGTATTGCCGGCAGTCGACATCCAGGCAAAGGCCATGGCGGTGTCGAAGGGCGCTTTAAGCATGGGCAATCCCTGGCGAAAAGGCATCGAGTCGACATCGGCAAGGACTTGCCGGCTGATCATTCCGGTCGCCGAAAGCAACTCCATCATCGGACCTTCGAGCACAATACCGTCCGGATTGTCGTCGATCTGCCGCGAACCGATGCGCATCACGTCGATGCTTTCCTGATAGGTGCGCGGCGTGTAAAGCTCCATCTCCATGGCTGACCAGGAGAAATCGCGCAGGTCGGCGACACGACCGTTGTCATTGATGTATCCGATATCGGAATATCGCGCGCTTTGACCTATCCTTTCCAGGATTTCTTCAGAAACCGGTTTTTCGGTGTCGAAGGCTTCCCGATTGGTGCGCCGGGCGAGCGCATGCTCGAAGAGTGGATCAAACGCCAAGGCGTCATCCTTGCTGAAGACGAAACGCGCCACTGGCCGCTGATCGAGTTCCGGCAGCGGCTCGCCTTCCGGAAAAGGGATCATACCAACACTGTAGCCGGCCCTACGCGCAGCCATGACCAAAAGCTCTGAAAAGCAGCCGAGCCCGATCACGATCTGCCGGTCGTGAGGGTCTGTATGGGGAAGTTTGCGCTCGGGATCGCAATAAAGAACGACCGTGTCCGGTTTGGAAAGGTCAGCGATCCATGGCTGCATGTTGTGCGGATTGGGCGCCAGAATGGCGTAGGAAAGCGCCAAATGTCGGACATCCCTCGCCCGCTCCCCTTTTGGCGCCTCGGCCGCCTGCGACCAGGGCTGTCTGGCAGTCGCAGGCTTCCGGCTCGCGATCCAGGCAGTTCCGGCTGCGGCGAGCACGACGCCGCCGCCCGCCAGCTTCAGAAATTTGCGTCTCGTCGTCATGACCGTCTCCAATATGGTTTAACGATATACTATATAGTATAATGGTGAACCATATTCAATGGCTTGCAGCGTCGACCGGTTCCAGCGGTTCGTTCACACCCATACGGTGAGCGCGACAGTCAGCACCAAGACGGTGAGCAGGGTCGAAACAAGAATGAAGCTCGCCACCGCTCCCGCTTGTTCGGGAACGTATCGCTCGACGAAGAGGTAGGTGGCAACGGACACCGGCATCAGGGTTCCTATGACAAACGCGCCTTTCTGCACGCCGGTAAAGCCGAACAGCCACACGACGCCGGCGGCGACGGCCGCCGCCATCGCGATGTGAATCAGGCTGAGCGCCAATCCGAGCCATAGCGTGCTGAATTTCAATGTCGCAAGCGTGTAGCCGAGGGTAAGAAGCATCAGGGGAATGGTCATGCCGCCAAGAATATCGAACGCCTGGCTGACCGCTTTCGGCAGTTCGTAGTCGGTCGACATCAGCACTAGCGTGAGGATGACCGAATAGATGATCGGGGATGTGAGCAGGTCCCGCAACGAAAAGCGGCCCATCGGGATCCACATGCCTACGGTGAAGATGCCGATCACAACCACGACGACATAGGCCATGGTGAAGGACATGCCCGCGCTACCCAGGGCGAGCAGTGATATGGGAAGGCCGATATTGCCGACATTGTTGAGCATCATCGGAGACAGGAAAGCGCGAACCGGCAGGCGCATGAGTTTCAGGACGACGAAACCGATAACGCCGAAACAAATGACCGCCAGCGCCGCGGCCAGCATGAAATCCAGAAATTCGGCGACGTTCACATGCCGTTTGCTCAGATGCGAAATGATGAGCGTCGGATAGCCGACATTGGTCACCAGACCGCTGATCGTGTTCTTGTCGAAGGGTATTTTCGCAAGCGCAAGCCCGTAGCCAATCGCGGCGCAGACGAGCACCGGCAGAATGACGTTGGTGATATTCACAAACAGTTCCGCCATGCCGCATTCCCCCCGGGGCGCCCCCTTTCCAACCCATCATCGGCGTCACTATTTAAACAAACCGGGAAAATAACAACTGTATAGCGGCTGGATTTGTTGTGCCGCTGACAAGTTTTCTGGCCTTTCAGAGCCGAATCACTACATTGGGGACGATGAGCGATCCGGAAGACGACATACCCTTTTTCGGCGAAGAACAGGCAAAACCGTCCGGCGACGCGCCGACAGGCCTCGCCGCGCGCGCCATGGCTGCGCGCAACCGCGTCAACTCTCAGCCCGGCTATCTGGAAGGATTGAACGCGGAACAGCGGCGCGCCGTCGAATCGCTCGACGGCCCCGTTCTGGTTCTGGCCGGAGCAGGAACGGGCAAGACGCGCGTTCTGACGACCCGCATCGCCCATATTCTCGCCTCCGCAAAGGCCTATCCGAGCCAGATTCTCGCCGTGACCTTCACCAACAAGGCCGCGCGCGAAATGAAGCAGCGCATCGGCGTTCTGGTCGGAGGCGCCGTGGAAGGCATGCCCTGGCTGGGAACATTCCATTCCATCGGCGTTCGGCTGCTGCGCCGCCACGCCGAACTCGTCGGTCTGCGCTCCGATTTCTCGATCCTCGACACCGATGACCAGATCCGGCTCTTGAAGCAACTGATCCAGGCCGAAGGGCTCGACGACAAACGCTGGCCGGCGCGCCAGTTCGCCATGATGATCGACGGCTGGAAGAACAAGGGCTACGGACCCGCCGACATTCCCGAAGGCGATGCGCGCGCTTTCGCCAACGGACGCGGCCGCGACCTCTTTGAAGCTTACCAGAACCGGCTCAAGACGCTGAACGCCTGCGACTTCGGCGACCTTCTGTGCCATCCGATCCGCATTTTCCGCTCGCATCCGGACGTGCTGAAGGAATACCACGCAAAATTCCGCTATATCCTGGTCGACGAATACCAGGACACCAACACCGCCCAGTATATGTGGCTCAGGCTGATCGCGCAGGGCTCGCACAATGTGTGCTGCGTCGGCGATGACGACCAGTCGATCTATGGCTGGCGCGGCGCGGATGTCGACAACATCCTGCGCTTCGAAAAGGATTTCCCGGGCGCCGTCGTCATACGTCTGGAGCGCAATTATCGCTCGACGCCGCATATTCTGGGCGCCGCCTCGCATCTGATTTCCCACAATGAAGGCCGTCTCGGCAAAACACTCTTCACCGACATCACGCACGAGGACGAGACGAAGGTCATGGTCCACGCCGCCTGGGACTCGGAAGAAGAGGCGCGGGCCATCGGCGAGGAGATCGAGCAGCTTCAGCGCCAGGGCCATTTGCTCAACGACATGGCGATCCTGGTGCGCGCCTCGTTCCAGATGCGGGAATTCGAAGATCGTTTCGTGACGCTCGGCCTCAATTACCGGGTCGTCGGCGGGCCGCGCTTTTATGAGCGGCTCGAAATCCGCGACGCCATGGCCTATTTCCGCGTGGTCAGCCAACCGGCCGACGACCTCGCTTTCGAGCGCATCGTCAACACGCCAAAACGCGGTCTCGGCGACGCTGCGATCCGCCAGATCCACGACTATGCGCGGGCCCGCGATATCCCGATGCTGCAGGCGGCGGCAGACCTCGTCATGACTGAGGAAATGAAGCCGCGGCCGCGCAAGTCGCTGACCGACGTGGTCGAGAATTTCCGCCGCTGGTCGCAGCTTCTCGAAAACACCCCTCATACGGAGCTCGCCGAGACGATTCTCGAAGAGAGCGGCTACACAGCCATGTGGCAGAACGACCGGTCCGCGGAAGCGCCGGGCCGTCTCGACAACCTCAAGGAACTGATCCGCTCGATGGACGAGTTCGAATCCATGCGCGGCTTTCTCGAGCATGTCAGCCTCGTGATGGACGCCGAGCAGAACGAGAATCTTGACGCGGTTTCGCTGATGACCCTGCACTCGGCCAAGGGACTGGAGTTTGAAACCGTGTTCCTGCCGGGTTGGGAGGAAGGGCTGTTTCCGCACCAGCGCGCGCTGGACGAAGGCGGCCGGTCGGGCCTCGAGGAAGAGCGCCGCCTCGCCTATGTCGGGCTGACGCGCGCAAAGCGCAACTGCCACATCTGGTTCGTTTCGAACCGCCGCATCCACGGTCTGTGGCAATCGACGATCCCGTCGCGGTTTCTGGACGAGCTTCCGTCCGAGCATGTCGACGTCGCGGAGCCGGAAACCTCCTATGGCGGTTACGGGGCGGCGTCCGCCGGCGGCGGATACGGCGCCTCGCGTTTCGACCAGGCGGACCCTTTCACGCGCAGTTACGACACGCCCGGCTGGCGGCGCGCTCAGGTCAACAGCAACGAGGCGACGCGCCGCAACTGGGGTTCCAGATCCGGCCACGCGGTGGAGCATGTGGGCTATGGCGAGGCCGATTCCGGCTACGGAGCGGGCCGTGGGTCGGTCAAGCCGAAGACAATCGAGGGCGAACTCGTCGCGCGGTCGGTCGCTGATCGGCCGTCAGGGTTCTCGCCCGGCGACCGGGTGTTTCATATGAAGTTCGGCAACGGAAATATTGCATCCATAGACGGCAACAAGCTGACGATCGATTTCGACAAGGCCGGTCAGAAACGCGTTCTCGACAATTACGTCGAGAAGGTGTGATCCGGGTCAGCCGTCCACAACCCACGCGATTTTTCTGCGAATTCAGCGCTGCTGTCATATTAATGCAGCCTTTCTGGACGCATGTGGCATTCGGCAGTAAGCTGTCGGCCTCAAACACAAGGATCGCGGCGGTTTCGGGACAAGAGCGGGAATTGCCGGACGGGAGCATCACCATGACCAGACGCCCAGAATTTCTGATTAACCGACGCACTTTTCTCAGAGGCACGGCCGCCGCCGGCTCGCTTGCCCTCCTGCACCCGTTTTCGGTCCATGCAGCCGACAATCAGGCCCATCTGCGTCTGATGGAAACGACTGACCTGCATGTCCACGTCTACCCGTACGACTACTACGGCGATCGTCCTTCTGATTCGGTTGGCCTGTCGCGCACTGCGACGCTGATCAAGAAGTTCCGCGACGAAGCAACCAACTCCATGCTGATCGACAATGGCGACTTCCTCCAGGGCAACCCGATGGGCGACTACATCGCCTACGAGCGCGGCATGAAGGAAGGCGACATGCATCCGATCATCCAGGCGATGAACACGCTCGGATTTGAAGCCTCGACGCTCGGCAACCACGAATTCAACTACGGCCTGGACTTCCTGTTCAAGACGCTCAATGGCGCCAATTTCCCGGTCGTATCCGCCAACGTGACGAAGGGCATGCTCGCCTCCAATGCGCGCGACGACGAGCTCTTCCTGAAACCCTATGTGATCCTTGAAAAGACCATCACGGACGGCGCAGGCGCCGCGCATCCGGTCAAGATCGGTCTGATCGGGTTCGTGCCGCCGCAGATCATGAACTGGGACCGCCGCCACCTCGAAGGCAACGCCAATACGCGCGACATCGTCCAGGCCGCAGAAGCCTGGGTACCGGAAATGAAGGAAGCAGGCGCCGACATCGTCATAGCCCTGTCGCACTCCGGCATCGACGCCGCGAGCCAGACCGACGGCATGGAGAACGCATCTCTCCATCTTGCCGGCGTGGACGGCATCGACGCGCTGTTTACGGGTCATCACCACCTCGTCTTCCCCGGCCCGAAATATAAAGGTCTGGACGGCGTCGACGCCGAAAAGGGCACGCTGCAGGGCAAACCGGCAGCCATGGGCGGCTTCTGGGGCTCCAACCTCGGCATCATCGACCTGATGCTGGAGCGCGACGGCAACAAGTGGAAGATCGCAAGCTTCACCACCAGCGCCCCTTCGATCTACGAGCGCGACGGCCGCAAGGTCGTGCCGCTGGTCGAAGATCAGCAGGAAGTGCTGGACTCGGTCACGAAGGAACACGAGGCGACGCTCCAATATATCCGCCGGCCCGTCGGCAAGACATCGGCGCCGCTCCACTCCTATTTCGCCCTCGTCGCCGACGACCCGTCGGTACAGATCGTCAGTCAGGCGCAGACCTGGTACATCGACCAGATGATGATGGGCACGCAGTGGGAAGGCCTGCCGATCCTTTCGGCCGCAGCCCCCTTCAAGGCCGGTGGTCGCGGCGGCCCCGACTACTACACGGACGTGGCGCCCGGTGACGTCGCAATCAAGAACGTGTCGGACCTTTACCTCTATCCGAATACGGTGCGCGCCGTCGCCATCACCGGCGCGCAGGTCAAGGACTGGCTGGAGCGCTCCGCCGGCATCTTCAACCAGGTCGAGCCGGGCAAGGCGGACCAGCCGCTCATCAATAGCGGCTTCCCGTCCTACAATTTCGACGTGATCGACGGCGTGACCTACAAGATCGATCTTACACAGCCTTCGAAATACGATCCGGACGGCAAGCTGCTCGACGCCAACGCCAATCGCATTGTCGACCTGAAGTTCAACGGCGAACCGATCGATCCGGACCAGAAGTTCGTTGTGGCGACGAACAACTATCGCGCCGGCGGCGGCGGCAACTTCCCCGGCGTCAACGACGACGTGGTGATCTTCATCGCGCCCGACACGAACCGCGACGTGATCGTTCGCTACATCGTCGAGAAAGGCACGATCAACCCGTCCGCCGACAGCAACTGGACCTTCGCCCCTGTTGAAGGCGCAACGGCCATCTTCGAAACCGGCCCGAAGGCAAAGGCGTTCATGGCCGACGTCAAGGACGTAAAAATCGAATCCGCGGGAGACGGCGCCGAAGGCTTCGCCAAATACCGCATCACGCTGTAAGCCGCAGCGCCACCATCAATGATTTCGAAAGGCCGTCCTCCGGGGCGGCCTTTTTCACTTGAAAAGATGCTGGCATCTGTGGCCGGATGAGCGAAGCGTCACGGAGGAAACCAAGATGCCCTGGAAAGCCGCTCCATTTCTGAAGCCGATCGTCCTCGCTGCATTTCTGCTGGCAGCCGGGCCTACCGCCGCGCAGCAGGCGACGGACGCCGTGGCGCCGGAAAGCGCGACCGGAACCGCGGAGCGCCAGCTGGCGACGGCCAAGGATTTCATGATCGCGACGGCGCATCCGCTCGCGAGCAAGGCGGGCTACGACGTTCTGGCGCAAGGCGGCGGCGCCATAGACGCCATGGTGACGGTTCAGCTTGTGCTCGGTCTTGTCGAGCCGCAATCCTCCGGCATCGGCGGCGGCGGATTTCTCGTCTATTTTGATGCGACTAACGACCGGCTGACAACCTTCGACGGACGCGAGACCGCGCCACGTGACGCCACGCCGGATCTCTTTCTGGATGAGAACGGCGAACCGCTCGGTTTCTTCGACGCGGTGGTTGGCGGGCGATCCGTCGGGACGCCGGGTACGCTGAAACTCTTGTATGACACCCACCAACGCTACGGAACACTTGCGTGGCCCGACCTCGTTGCGCCGGCGATCGATCTTGCCGAGAACGGATTCGAGGTCACGCCGCGGCTGAACGCGCTGCTGGCGCTGGATGCGGAGCGCCTCACCACCTATCCCGGTCCCCGCGGCTATTTCTACGATGACAAGCTGCAGTCGCTTCCTGTCGGGCATATTCTCAAGAACCCTGACTACGCGCAGACCCTGCGGATGATAGCGGAGAATGGGCCAGACGCCCTCTATCGGGGACCGCTCGCCCAACGGATCGTCGAAACGGTGCAGACAGCGGACAACAATCCCGGCATACTGTCCTTAGAGGATCTTGCCGCCTATCGCATCGTGGAGAGAGAGCCGGTCTGCATGAGCTACCGCACCCACGACGTATGCGGCATGGGACCGCCCTCCTCGGGCGCGCTGACGATCGGACAGATCCTCGGCATGCTGGAGCCGTTCGATCTCGCGACCCTCGGGCCGGACAATCCGGAAAGCTGGCGGCTGATCGGCGACGCCTCCCGCCTCGCCTTCGCCGATCGTGGTCGTTACATGGCCGATATCGATTTCGTGCCGATGCCGCTGAAGGGTCTGCTCGACCGCGCCTATCTCGACGAGCGCGCCAGATTGCTGGAGCCGGGCGTCGTCCTTGCGCCTGACGCGGTCGCCCCCGGCGAACCGCATTGGGATCATGCGCGATTATACGCCGAGGACGAAAGCCTCGAACTGCCGTCCACCACGCATTTTTCAATCGTCGACGCAGGTGGCAACGTCGTTTCCATGACGTCGACGGTCGAGAACTACTTCGGCTCTCGCCTCATGGTTGGCGGCTTTATTCTGAATAACGAATTGACCGATTTTTCATTCCGCACCCATCGCGACGGCGTTCCGATCGCCAACCGCGTCGAGCCGGGCAAGCGGCCACGCTCATCCATGGCGCCAACCATCGTCATGCAGGACGGCGAGCCGGTCATGGCGATCGGCTCTCCCGGCGGCAGCCGGATCATCGGTTATGTCGCGCAGGCCCTGATCGCGCAGATCGACTGGGGCATGGACGTCCAGCAAGCGGTCGCCATGCCGCATCTGGTCAACCGCTTCGGCGCATTCGACGTAGAAGACGGCGCGCAGGCGGAGAACCTTTCCGAAAAGCTGACGGCGATGGGTTACGAGGTCAAAATCCGCGAGCTGAATTCCGGCCTGCACGGCGTCGTGATTCGCGACGGCCAGCTGGAAGGCGGCGCAGACCCCCGGCGCGAAGGACTGGTGCTGGGGCAATAATCTCATTGGAACACGACCCTTCCCACGCTATATTAGCCTCATGAAGACGCCACGCTCCACATTCGACCGTATTCTCATCGGCGCAATCGTCGCGCTTGTGGCAAGCGGCGCGGCGACTGTCGCTTTCGCAGGGTGGTACCGGCACGGCGCGGATATCTTTATGACCTATGCGTCGACCGGCTTTTCCTGGTGTTTTTGAACGTCAGTCGTATCCGTGTGGCAAATTATCATGGTGACGCGGGCGGCGCTGCGCCCCATATAGTCGCTCACGAAATCTGAAAACCTGCCTGAAACCGGAGCGGCCATGACGGCAATACGCATCTTCCTCCTTACTTTCGTCGTCGTGCTCGCAGGCGCATTCGGCTGGATCGCCTATCAATGGTCGAGCAGCAACGAAGCGCTGCTGGAAAAGCCCTATGGCGTCGCATTCGACCTCGTCGACCAGCATGGCGACCGCTTCACGGACAAGGAGCTCCATTCGCAGCCGACCGCGCTTTTCTTCGGCTTCACGCACTGTCCGGAGATATGCCCTACGACCCTGTTCGAACTCGACGGCTGGCTGAAGCAGGTGGATCCGGACGGCGATGAAATTCAGTCCTATTTCGTGACGATCGATCCCGAGCGCGACCCGCCGGAAATCCTCGACAGCTACGTTTCCAACGTTTCGAAGCGGATCATTGGCGTCTCCGGCGATCCCGAAAAAGTGCGGGACATGGCCAGGGGCTTCAAGGTCTATTTCAAGAAGGTTCCGACGGACGAGGACAATCCGGACGAAAACTACACGATGGACCATACAGCGAGCGTCTTCCTGCTCGACAAGGACGGCCACTTCCGCGGCACGATTTCCTTTGGCGAGGACGGCGACACGGCCGTCAAGAAGTTGCAGAACCTGATCAGCGGTTAGATCAGACTACAAGGCGGGAGTTTCCTTTCACCGCCTGATCCTCTACATCTGGGAGACTTGCGAACCCCGGACCCTTCCCGATGCACGACCTGTCTTTGAAAATCGCGCTGATCGGCACGGCCGGCATTGCCGCGCAATGGATTGCGTGGCGTTTGCGGCTACCCTCCATCGTCCTGCTGCTGATCGCCGGCTTTGTCGCCGGTCCGATTACCGGCTATATCAACCCTGCGCAGGATTTCGGCGACGTTTACCAGCCGTTGGTGGGGCTCGCCGTGGCGATCATCCTGTTCGAAGGCGGTCTGACGCTCAATTTCCGGGAAATTCGCGAAACGTCGACCGCCGTCCGCCGCATCATCCTGATCAGCGGACCGTTGGTCTGGATCATGTCTGTTCTGGCCGGTCACTATATCGCGGGTCTTTCATGGCCGACCGCGGCCGTGCTTGGCGCTATCCTGATCGTTACGGGACCGACCGTCATTGCGCCATTGCTGCGACAGGCGCGGCTGTCGTCGCGCGCGGCGTCGCTTCTGCGATGGGAATCGATCGTCAACGATCCGATCGGGGCGCTGGCCGCCGTAATGACATTCGAAGTGTTCCTGATCCTGCATGGCGGGCATGAAGCGTCCCACCTCGCCATGATGGCGCCGCTTGCGCTCATCGTCGCGGTGGGCGGCGGGTGGCTTGTCGCCCGCTTTCTGCAGTGGGCCTTCATCCGCGGCTACGTCGCAGAATTCCTGAAAGCGCCGATCCTCCTTGTCGCCGTGCTGCTCGCCTATGCCGTCACAAACATGATCCTGGAAGAAGCCGGCCTCCTGACGGTCACGATAATGGGCGTCGCCATCGCCAACACAAGGATCGCCAGTCTGGTCGAGATCCGCCGGTTCAAGGAAACAATCACCGTTGTGCTTGTCTCCGGCGTCTTCATCCTGCTGACTGCGTCCCTGACGATGGACGACATCGCGTCGCTGGACTGGCGGGTGTTCGCCTTCGTGGCGGCGCTTCTCTTCGTCATTCGCCCGATCGCCATTTTCATTGCGACCATCGGAACCGGCCTCAGCTGGCAGGAGCGCCTGCTGACAGGCTGGATCGCGCCGCGCGGCATCGTTGCGGTCGCCGTATCCGGCCTGTTCGGTTCGGCGCTCGGCACAATGGGCGTGGAGGACGGCTCAAGAATGGTCGCGGTGACCTTCGCCGTCGTGATCCTGTCCATCATCCTTCACGGATTTTCCCTGTCGCCTCTGGCTGGCCTGCTGGGGCTCAAATCCAGGGGCGTTGCGGGGGTGCTCATCGTAGGCGGTTCGACCTGGGCGCGGAAACTGGCCGTTCTTCTCAAGGATCTGGAAATTCCGGTGCTGATCACCGACCGGAACTGGAACCGGCTGAAAGAGGCCCGGTTCGCCAATATCCCGATCTATTTCGGGGAGATCCTGTCGGAGGACGCGCATCACACGGTCCATTTCCACGACTACTCCGCGCTGATGGCCATCTCCGACAACGACGCCTACAACACGCTGGTCTGCACGAATTTCGGGCCGGAACTCGGCCGTTCCAACGTGTTCCAGATCGCGCCGGACAACGGCAGTTCAAAACGCCAGTCCGTAACCTTTACGCTTGGCGGCCGTCCGCTTTCCGATCCGCCGCTGACCCATCACGACCTGAATATGAAGGAACTGGAGGGGTGGGACTTCCGCATCACAAAGCTTACCGAGGACTTCAACATCGCGGACTATCGCAAGAGCCGTTCGGAAGAAAATATCGTCCTGTTGTGGATCAGGCCCAATGGCCAGCTCGTATTTGCAACCACCGCCTCCACCGAACCGGCCGCCAATGACCGCATACTGAGCTATGGTCCAAAACCCCGGGGAGACACGCCACATTGAGCCAGATTCGCCTTTTCATCCGCGGCAGCGAAAGCGACTGCAATCTCGCTATGGACCTTTTGGCCGACTGGATGGAGGAAGAAGGCCTGCCGCTCGCCACGATGGAAGTGGACGAGACACAGGACCTCTGGGAAACATCGGTCTATGTGAACGACGCCGACGTCGATGACGTCCGCGCCGTCATGCACGCGCGGCTGGCAAGTGCATTCCCCGATAGTATTGTGGAAACGGAAACCCTGCCAGACGTTGACTGGGTCAGCCGCTCGCTGGAGGGCTTGAAGCTGGTGCGCGCCGGGCGTTTCGTTGTTTTCGGCTCGCATGATCGCAGGGCGGCGCAGCCACATGAACTGGCGATCGAGATCGAAGCCGGTCAGGCGTTCGGAACCGGTCATCACGGCACGACGGCCGGCTGCCTGGAGATGATCGGCCGGCTTGCGAAAGCGCGCCATTACTCCAACGCGCTGGATCTGGGTACGGGAAGCGGTGTGTTGGCCATCGCGCTTGCCAGACAGGGGCTCTGCGACATTCTCGCCACTGATATCGACCCGGTGGCGGTCGAGGTCGCCCGTCGCAACAGCAAGCTGAACGAAACGGCGTCAGCGATTTCGTTCGAAACCGCCGCAGGATTTCATTCGGCGATTTTCGACAGAAAAGGTCCGTTCGACCTGATCGTCGCAAACATTCTGGCGCGTCCCTTGATGAGGATGGCGCCTTCGATCGCCAGGCATTTGGCGCCCGGCGGCTCGATCGTGCTTTCAGGAATACTGGCGAGCCAGAGATGGAAAGTCCTGGCCGCTTTCGCTAGCCAGGGACTTTATCATCGCCATACTCTGTGGCGCGGAGGGTGGGTCACCCTGCACCTGTCCGCCAACAGAAGTTAATTGGTTCAGAACGGCAGAGCGGAGTAACCGGAGCGGCGAAGCTCTTCGCGGCTGTGGCCGAGGCTCTTGAGCGTTTCGTCGTCCATGGTCATCAGCACGCTGTTGACATAGCGGCGAGCCTGCTTTTCGCGAGCGGCTGCAATACGATCGAATGCACTGCGGAAAAACGAACTGGACATGGGCTTATTCCTTTCAGGAATTGGTGTCGAACTGTGTTGTTCCGTATATACTCCCTGCCGCAAACGCCTGTTAGACGGGAAAACGCATGGTAGCCGTGCAAATGTTGCATATGCGAACAATTATGCTGCAGTTGCGAATAAAATAGGCAAAAACAGCCAAAACAACAGCAGAAGAGTGTTGAATGTTCCAGGAATTCGAAACTTCGGCCTCGCCGGACAAGGGAAAAGAACGGGTCGATGCGTTGCGCAGCCTGTTCGACGAACTTGAAATCGACGCGTTTCTGGTTCCGCGATCGGATGCTTTCCAGGGCGAGTACATTCCTGACTCAGAAGCGCGGCTCGCCTGGCTCACCGGCTTCACCGGTTCTGCGGGCGTCGCCCTTGTCATGCGAAAGACCGCCCATGTCTTCGTGGACGGTCGCTACCGCTCACAGGTATCGGACCAGGTTGATACGGCGGTGTTCACGCCGGAAGACCTAGTCGAAAACCCGCCGTCCAAATGGCTGAAGCTCAATGGCCATAAGGGCCTTCGGATCGGCGTGGACCCCTGGCTGCACACAATTGCCGAGATAACGGCGCTCGAAAAGACCGCCGATGAAATCGGCGCAACGCTCGTTCGTCTGTCCGCCAACCCGGTCGATCGCATCTGGCGAGACCGGCCGGCAGCGCCTTCCGGCAAGGTCTCGATCCAGCCGCTGGAATACGCCGGCGCGCCGCCGAAAGAAAAGCTGGCCGCCATTCGCCAGGCCATATCAAAGGCGAAAGCCGACGCCTGCATCCTGACCGACCCCTCCTCCGTCGCCTGGGCGTTCAATATACGCGGACAGGATGTGCCGCATACGCCGCATCCCCTCGCCTTCGCAATCATCGAAAAGGGTGAAACCGCCGCGATCTTCATCGACGAAGCCAAGCTCGATCGCAAGACCAGGGCCTATCTGACCCAACTCGCGGATATTCGCGATCCGGACGCATTCGCGGACGCGATAGCCGATCTGGCTTCAAGGAATTGCGCCATTATGCTCGATCCGGCGCTTGCTTCATCTCAAATCGCCAGCCTGATCACTGATGGCGGCGGCAGACTTGTCGAACATCCCGATCCCGCGCGGCTCCCCAGAGCCATCAAGAACGAAACCGAAATCAAGGGCAGTCGCGCGGCGCACAGGCGCGACGGCGCCGCCATGACGGCGTTTCTTGCCTGGCTCGACCGCCAGCAGCCTGGCTCAGTTGACGAGATCAGCGCGGTCAAGGCGCTTGAGAAGGCCCGTCGAACGACAGGCGAACGCATGCAGGCGCCGTTGAAGGACATCTCCTTCGATACGATATCCGGCGCCGGGCCTGACGGCGCGATCATCCACTACCGGGTAACGACAACCACGAACCGGACACTAGAGCCCGGACAGCTCTATCTGGTCGATTCCGGCGGTCAATATGTCGACGGCACGACGGACATCACCCGCACGGTTGCGATCGGCGCTGTGGGCGAAGAAGAAAAGCGCTGGTTCACACTCGTGCTCAAGGGCATGATTTCCATCACATTACTCCGGTTTCCGGAAAACACCCGCGGCGTCGACATTGACGCATTCGCGCGCATCGCGCTCTGGAAAGCCGGCGACGACTACGCCCATGGCACCGGACACGGTGTGGGTTCCTATCTCTCAGTGCATGAAGGCCCTCAGAGTATCTCGCGCCGCGGCATGCAGTCTCTCGAACCCGGCATGGTGATCTCCAACGAGCCAGGGTATTACCGCGACGGCGCCTTCGGCATTCGCATCGAGAACCTGGTTCTGGTTCACGAGCCGCAACCGATCGAAGGGGGAGACAAGCCCATGCTTGGCTTCGAAACCCTCACGCTTTGCCCGATTGACCGCCGTCTCATCCTCCCCGGCCTTTTGGACAGGGACGAGTTGCAATGGCTGAACGCCTATCATGCGAGGGTTCGCGATGAACTCGCGCCGCTCATCAAAACCGAAGAGGATCGCGACTGGCTGATCCAGGCGACACAACCGATTGAGCAGAATGCGTCATGACGGATACGGACAAGCCCAGGCTCTCTTCGTGCGGCAATCCCTATATTAAAAAAGGTGACGGCGCCGCAGTCGTGCAAACCTATATCGCAGCTATGCCGGAGTGGAAAAGCGCGGTTGGCGAACGGATCGACGCCGTTGTCGAAAAGGTGTTTCCCGACGTGCGCAAACAGGTCCGATGGAATACGCCGTTCTATGGCAAGGAGGACGGATGGTTCCTCGCCATGTACTGCTACAGCAAATATGTGCAGATCACGTTCCTGTCCGGCGCGTTACTCGATCCAATGCCGCCGAAAGCTTCGAAGGTCGGCGACACACGGTATTGGGAGATCCACGAAGATGACGATTTCGACGCGGAGCAGCTGGCGGACTGGGTTCGACAATCATTGAAACTGGATGGTCACAAACTGACTTAGGTCAGCCGAAGAGATGGCGCAGCGCGACGATGCTGACGCAGGCGGTAATCAACATCGCGGTCATGTTGAAGCGTAGTCCAACCAGCAACACCAATCCCATTGCGATCGCCTCGGGCCAGCCATTTGTCAGGGCTACCGGCGCAAAAAGCGTCGTCATGACGGCGGCGGGCACCGCGTCGAGCGCTGCAAGGACGCGCGGCGGCACGGACTTGAAGCGCGAGAGCACGACGTGGCCGCCGAAGCGCGCCATATAGGTGAGAACCGCGCCGGCGACGATGATCCAGGTGATTTCGGAGGATGCAGCATCCATCACGCATCCCCCGCTTCGTAATCCGCAACCGCTTCCGGCGAGGCCGGTTTGGCCATGATCGCCGCAAGCGCCACACCGGCGATTGCGCCAATGCTGACGTGCCAGGGCGAACCGACCGTCTTGTAGGCGATGACCGAGATCGCGCCGCTCGTCAAAACAACCGGAAGCCAGTTGCGACGTCTGCGAAAACCGATGACAAGTCCGAGGAAATAGGCGGGCAAAAGAAAATCGAGGCCATAGGCCGTCGGATCGCCGATGAACTTTCCGAAATAGGCGCCGATGGCGGCCTCCGTCACCCAGCAGCAATAGGTTGGAATGGCCATGCCCAGATACCAGGAAAAGCTGATTGGCTTGCCGCGCTCGGCGCGCCTCTCGGATTCGGCGAATTGGGGATCGACCAGCAGGAAAAACGCCAGCGCCTTCTTCGCGAAACTGAAGGACTTGAGCCTTGGCCCGATCGTCGCCGAATAAAGGACATGCCGGAAATTGACGGCGAAAATGGAAAGGACGATCAGCCAGGGCGCAACATTTGAGCCGAACAGGTCGATGCCAACCATCTGGCTGGCGCCGGCATAAATGGTCGCGCTCATCAGCACCGCCTGGTACATGCTCATGCCGTTATCAACGGCGAGCGCGCCGAACAGAACGCCGAAAGCGCCGGATCCCAGAACAATGGGAACACAGTCCTTCATGCCTTGAAGGAAATCTGCCCGGTCTGCGTCTGTCATGGATCCTCGCCTGGAACGCGCCGGCGGAAACGGCGATATCAGTCAAAACGGATACGAGCGTCACCCTCAGATTGCAAGGCGGGTCAGCCATGCAACACTGACATAGCAGACATTGTCATAGACGCATCACTGTGCGTGATAACTCAGCTCAGGCGCCGACCCTTTCGAACCACTCGTCTTCGTCAATGACTTCGACGCCAAGTTCGGTCGCCTTTTTCAGCTTTGATCCGGCGCCCGGACCAGCCACGACGAGGTCGGTCTTTTTAGAAACCGAACCGGAGGTTTTTGCGCCCAGCCGCTCCGCCATCGCCTTTGCCTCGTCGCGCGACATGCGCTCCAGGGAGCCGGTGAAGACGATCGTCTTGCCGGAAAAGAGTGAGTCAGCCGCCACCTGCTCGGCGTCGGTGGGCTGCACCTGCTCGAGCAACTGCTCCACGATCGCTCGGTTATGCGGCTCGGCAAAAAAGGCGACGATCGCCTGCGCGACCTTGGGGCCGATGCCGTCGATATTGTTGAGATCGGACCAGGCTTCACCCTCGTCGTCGCTCGCCTCTTCCACTGCAGTCAGGAATTGGTCGGCGGTTCCATAGGTCCGCGCCAGGATCTTGGCGTTCCCCTCGCCGACGTGACGGATGCCGAGCGCAAAAATGAAACGGTGCAGATCGACGGTGCGCCGGGCGTCGATGGCGTCGAACAGGTTAGCGGCGCTCTGTTCGCCCCATCCTTCTCGATCCCTCAATCGCGGTTCGTCTGTTTCGTCCTTTTCCCGAAGCGAGAAGATATCGGCCGGATTCTTGATCAGGCCTGCGTTGTAAAACGCCTCGGCCTGTTTTTCGCCGAAGCCGTCGATGTCGAAAGCGTTGCGGGAGACGAAGTGGCGTATCTTCTCGATCGCCTGCGCCGGGCAAAACAAATCGCCGGTGCAGCGGCGAACGGAGTCCGCCCGCCCCGTCGTTTCGTTGATTTCGCGCACCGCCGGACTGCCGCAGACCGGACAGACGGTCGGAAATTCGTAACGTTTGCTGTCTTTCGGCCGCAGGGAGAGATCGACATCCACGACTTTGGGGATGACGTCGCCGGCGCGATAGACCGTCACCGTGTCGCCGATCCTGATGTCCTTTCCATCCCGGATCGGCTGTCCGTCGCTGCCGATACCGGCGATATAGTCTTCGTTATGCAGGGTGGCGTTGGACACCACGACGCCGCCAACGGTGACCGGATCGAGCCGGGCGACGGGACTCAAGGCGCCGGTACGTCCGACCTGGATTTCAATGTCGCGCAGGACCGTCGTCGCCTTTTCAGCCGGAAACTTGTGGGCGATCGCCCAGCGCGGACTGCGCGATATATATCCAAGCCGGTTCTGAAGCGCGAGATCGTTGACCTTGTAGACCACTCCGTCGATGTCATAGGGGAGATTTGCGCGTTGCTGCTCGATCTCACGGTAATGACGGATCATGCCATCGGCGGAATCGAACACCTGCATCAACGGATTGATGACGAACCCCCAGGCGCCGAGTTGCTCGACCATTCCCATTTGCGTGTCAGCGGGCAGTTCGGAGGCTTGTCCCCAGGCATAGGCGAAGAATTTCAGCGGACGCTGCGCCGTGATCGACGAATCGAGCTGGCGCAGGGACCCTGCGGCCGTGTTGCGCGGATTGACGTAGGTCGGTTTGCCCGCTTCCGCCTGGCGGCGGTTTAATTCGGCGAAATCCGATTTCGTCATATAGACCTCGCCGCGCACCTCGAACACGTCCGGCGCGTCGCCTTTAAGCGTCGTCGGGATATCCACGATGGTCCTGGCGTTGGCCGTGACGTTCTCGCCAACCGTCCCGTCTCCCCGGGTCGCCGCCACCGTCAGCTTGCCGGACTCATAAAGGAGAGACAGCGACAGGCCGTCGATCTTCGGTTCGGCGGTCATGACGAGCGGGTCATCGGCAGTCATCTTCAGGAAACGCCGCACCCGATTGCCGAATTCGATCACGTCCTCGTCGGAAAAGGCGTTGTCGAGAGACAGCATCGGCGCCCGGTGCGTCACCTTCTCGAATTTGTCGAGCACCGCGCCGCCAATGCGGTCCGACGGCGAGTCGGTGCGTTTCAGTTCGGGAAACTTCTCTTCGATCGCCAGGTTGCGGCGCTTCAGCGCATCATACTCGGCGTCCGAAATCTCCGGCGCGTCCTGTGTGTGGTAACGAAGATTGTGCTTTTCGATTTCGGCGGCGAGCCAGGCGAGTTCTTCCCTCGCCTGCTCGGCGCTCAGTTCGTCAACGGGGATGGGAGATTTAGGCATGGGTCGCATCCTGATTCCTGCCCCTATTTAATCCACCGCGACGGGTCTGGAAACAGTTGGCGCTTCCGCATATAGCGTTGATCTCAAATGTCGTAAATTTTCGCGTCACGTTATCATCGGACAATCGGATTTTATCGCCGGTTACGCGCTCTCGGCAAGCAACCGCCCGGCGGCCGCCCGCGCTTCTTCGGTGATCGTGGCGCCGGCCAGCATCCGCGCAATTTCTTCCCTGCGGGCGTCCTCGTCCATGACGCGGACCCTGGTCGTCACCGAAGCGTCGCCAGCGTCTCCCTTGGCGATCAGGAAATGCGAATTGGCGCGCGCCGCCACCTGGGGCGCATGGGTGACCGAGAGCACCTGTACGGTCTCGGACAACCGCTTCAATCTTTTGCCAATGGCGTCTGCGACGGCGCCGCCAACGCCGGTGTCAATCTCGTCAAAGATCAGCGTTGGCGCGGATCCCTTGTCGGCAAGCGCGACCTTGAGCGCCAGCAGGAAACGCGACAATTCGCCGCCCGAGGCGACTTTCAGGATCGGGCCCGGCCGGGCGCCGGGGTTGGTCTGGACCTGAAAGGACACCTGGTCGATCCCGTCCGGACCGGCGCGCGCCATGTCGCTGTCGACATCGACGAAGAACCGCGCCCGCTCCAGCTTGAGCGCAGGCAGCTCGGCCATGACGGCTTCGGACAAGGCGATTGCGGCGCTGTGGCGTTTTTCGGAAAGCGACACGGCCGCGACCTCGTAGTCTTTGCACGCTTCCGAAACCCGGACTGACAATTGCGCCAGCATCTCTTCGCCGGCGTCGAGTTCCGCGAGGTCAGAAACCATCCGCTCCGCAAGCGCCGGCAGTTCGCTGACCGGCACCGAATATTTGCGCGACGCCGCCCGCAACGCAAACAGGCGTTCCTCGCAGGCTTCCAGTTCATGCGGATCGAACTCGGCGTCCCGCATCGCCCCGTCAATCGCCGTCTGGGCGTCGCCGAGGCTGTTGAGAGCGCCGTCCAGCGCGTTGACGATATCATCAAGCAAGCCGGGCACTTCGGATGATTTGCGTTCGAGCCGCCGGACAAGCGAACTCAGGACAGGCACAGGCGATCCATGGCCCGTCATGATCTCGTTGGCCTCGTTGATGTCCGCGGCGATCTTTTCCGCCTTCATCATCCGCGCCCGTCGCTCTGCCAGGTCTTCTTCCTCGCCGTCCACCGGCGCAAGTAGCTCCAGTTCATCCACCGATGATCGCAGGTAATCGGCCTCGCGCGCGGCGGCCTCGACCTTTTCCCGATGCTCTACCAGCGTCTTTTCCGCTTTGCGCCAAGCCTGGTGCAGCGCTGTGACGGCAGACGCCTGTTCCTGAAGTCCGCCGAAGGCATCGAGAAGCCGGCGGTGCGCGTTGGGATCGACCAGGGCGCGATCATCATGTTGACCGTGGATTTCGACCAGCGTGCGACCGACATCGCGCATCAGACCGACGCTGGCCGGTTGATCGTTGATAAAGACCTTCGTGCGTCCGTCCGCCGTCTGGGAGCGCCTGAGAATAATGTCGCCATCGTCGTCCAGGCCGTTTTCGCGGATCAGCAGGCGCGCCGGATGATCCGCCGGCACGTCGAACACAGCGGTGACCTGACCGCGCTCCTCGTCATGACGCACGAGACCGCCGTCGCCGCGCGCGCCAAGCGCCAGAGAAAGACTGTCAAGAAGAATCGATTTACCTGCGCCGGTTTCACCGGTCAGAACAGAAAGGCCTCTCTCAAATCCAATATCGAGCCGGTCTATCAGAACGATATCCCGGATCGAGAGTTGCGAGAGCATACAGCGTTCTAACTGTCGTCATCCGAACCGACGACGAGCGTGCCGACCCTGGCCAGCCAGGATCCCTTATTCTCGCGCGGTTCAAGCCCTTCGGTCTGCAGCAGTTTGTAGGAATCGGCGTACCACTGGCTGTCCGGGAAATTGTGTCCAAGAACGGCCGCGGCCTCCTGGGCGTTTTCGACCAGACCCATGGTGAAGTAGACTTCAACCAGCCGCGCCAGAGCTTCCTCGACCTGAGGCGTATTGGGATAGACCTCGACGACGCCCTTGAAGCGGTTGATCGCCGCGGCGTATTCCTTGCGCTCCATGTAGTACCGGCCGATCTGCATTTCCTTGCCGGCCAGCTGGTCGCGCGCAAACCGGATCTTCTCCTCGGCCTCAGGCACGTATTCCGAATCCGGGAATCGCTCGATCAGCGCGCGGAAGGCCTGGATCGATCTCAGCGCCGTTTTCTGGTCGCGCGTGACCTGCGGGATTTGCTTGTTGTAGGAAAGTCCGATCAGGAAATAGGCGTAAGCCGTGTCCTCCGAATTCGGATAGAGGCCGATGTAGCGGCGAGCCGCGTTGATCGATTCGGAGTATCGCCCCATCTTGTAGTTGACGTAGGAATTCATCACCATCGCCTTTCGGGCATATTCCGAATAGGGATGTTGCTTGTCGATGGCCTCGAACTTGCGGGAGGCTTCCTTGAGCTTGCCGGCCTCGATATTGGCCAGCGCCTGATTGTATAGCACGTCCGCCGGATCAATTTCATAGCTGAGCGCTGTGATGTCGATGTCAGGATCGCTCTGGCAACCGCCGAGAACACCGGCGACGGCCAGCCCTGCTGCGACGATAGTACCCCTTATGATGTGTCTCACCGACATTCTCCCCGATACAGGACTGGGTGTGACGCAACGGAGCGGATGTGGTCTTTCCGCATCGTCGTAGCGTCACTACGCGTTCAGGAACCGCACGGTACGGGCGCCCCACCTTGCGCCGTGCAGTCTTAGTCTCAAATATAGCACTACCGCAATCAAATGTCCGGATTTTCGTACATTTTTAAGGCAGCGCCTCGTTCATCCTAACAAAACAGGCACGAACGTTTGTCCGTGCCTGCATATGTCGTCTTGAGCAGTCTGCTCAATAGTGTTTTGCGCTCACAGAGCCCATGGCGCAAACATCGGCCCGCTGATGGCCACCAGTTCACCGCCGCGCATTTCTTCTTCGCGCTGCTGCGTCTCAACAACCTCGTAGGCGGTCGGATCGTTCAGCAGGGCTTTCAGAGCCATCGAATTCAGCTTATGGCCGCCGCGATAGGACCGGTAGCACCCGATGAACTTGGCGCCGGCCAGGGCGAGGTCGCCAACCGCGTCCAGCGTCTTGTGGCGAACGAATTCGTTCTCGTAGCGCAGGCCTTCGATATTGATGACCTTGTCGTCGTCGCTGATGACGACTGAATTTTCAAGCGACGAGCCCAGCGCATGTCCGGAGGCCCAGAGAAACTCCACGTCGCGCATGAAGCCGAAGGTTCTGGCGCGGGCCAGTTCGCCGCGGAAAGTTTCGGCGGTGATGTCGCCCTTCCAGGCCTGACGGCCGATAACGCCGGAGTCGAAATGAATGTCGATTTCAAAACGGGTTCCTTCGTAGGGAACGAATTCCGCCCAGGAACTGCCGGATTCGATGCGAACCGGTTTGACGACCTTCAGATAACGACGCTTCGACGACAGGATCTCGATGCCGGAGCGCTCCAGAGCCTCGATGAATACGATCGAACTGCCGTCCATGATCGGAATTTCAGTTCCGTCGATATCCACGATGATATTGTCGATCTCGAGCGCATAAAACGCAGCCATGAGATGCTCGACGGTCGCCACACTTGCGCCGGCTGCATCTCCCAAAACTGTACAAAGATCAGTTGCGGCTACGTTCGAGACAACAGCCCGAATTTCGTGCGTTTCGCCATTGTCGAGTTGACGTTTGAATACGATACCGCTGTCGGCGTCCGCCGGCTGAAATGTAATAGAAACCTTCGCCCCACTGTGCACCCCTACGCCAGAGAGAGTGGTCTCATTTACAATCGTCGTCTGATAGCCAAAGAAGTCTATACTCATTCAACAAGCCTGCTACCTGTGACCGCGAGAAACCGAGTATGCAACATGGACGCGCCAATTATTAGCTACGAACATTTCATGCACCTTTTCGGAGATCCCCTGTCCAGTCATGTCCCCACCGGAATCAAAGATACGTGCCAGATTTCTACAATCCAAATCACGGTTTCTTACTCTTTGTTACGACGAAAAACACCAGTGGATTCAACTATATAAATTGAACCGTAAATATTAAGGAACTGTTATCTTACATAGACTGTGAACAAGCCTGAATGGCAACGGGGCGAATCCAGCGGATTCGCCCCGAAAATGCAGCTTTGAATGATTCGTTTTAAAGAGCTTTTACAGCGCCTGACGACGCAGGAAAGCCGGAATCTCGAGCTGATCTTCTTCGCTTTGTCCCTGGGCCGGTTGCTCCGCGCGAACCGGCTTTTCAGCGCCTGCGCGACGCGGCGCATACATGCTGGCT
This sequence comes from Hoeflea sp. CAU 1731, assembly GCF_039888615.1. Taxonomy (NCBI): domain Bacteria; kingdom Pseudomonadati; phylum Pseudomonadota; class Alphaproteobacteria; order Hyphomicrobiales; family Rhizobiaceae; genus Hoeflea; species Hoeflea sp. CAU 1731. The sequence continues at coordinate 79,560 of NZ_JBDQQS010000007.1, forward strand.
TCCGGCGAAAGCGCGCGACGTTCAGGCGCCTGCGCACGCTGCGGACGGGCCTGGGCCTCGGCCGGCGCGTCCACCTCTTCGTCTTCCCTGCGGCCGAGGCTGCTGGAAATACGCTTGAGAAGCCCCATCGGACCACGCTCGTCGTGGATCGAAGGATCGCCCTCATGCCTGCGCGCATGCTCCATCTCCGCTTTCACGACGGGTGGAAAGTCCTCGATGCGCGGCATTTTCGGAGCAACTGCCTGCTGCTGAACCGGCTGCTGTCGCGGCTGCTGGGGCGCCGGCTGGCGATATCCCGCCTGCGGCGTGGCCCGGCTGACGGGAGCAGCTTTCTGCTGCGGCGGCCTGGAAAACAGGCGGCTGGCCGGACGGAACTCTTCAGCCGGAGCGGCTTCGACAGCCTCGGGAACTTCGATGTTCAGTTCCTGCTCCAGTTCAGCTTCTGCAAGTCGAATGGTTTCTTCAACCGGGTCTTCCTCCACAAGCATTTCGGCTTCCGGCTCATATTCGGGCTCGGATTCATAGGCCGGCTGCTGCGGGATAACCGGAGCCGGACGGTTTGCGAGCTCCTGGGTATTGGTGCGCAGCGACGGCAGTTCCTGCGGGATCATGTTTTCGTCGCGATCGATGCCGGTGGCGACGACCGACACCCGAATGATGCCCTCGAGTTCTTCGTCGAACGTCGCGCCAAGGATGATGTTGGCGTCCGCGTCAACTTCCTCGCGGATGCGCGTCGCGGCTTCGTCGACCTCGAACAGCGTCATGTCGCGACCACCGGTGATGGAGATCAGCAATCCCTGAGCGCCCTTCATCGAGGTTTCGTCGAGCAGCGGATTGGCGATCGCGGCTTCCGCCGCGGCCAGCGCCCTGCCCTCGCCTGACGATTCGCCGGTTCCCATCATGGCCTTGCCCATTTCGCGCATGACCGAGCGGACATCGGCGAAATCAAGATTGATCAGGCCTTCCTTGACCATCAGGTCGGTGATGCAGGCGACGCCGGAATAGAGGACCTGGTCGGCCATGCCGAAAGCGTCGGCGAAAGTCGTCTTGTCATTCGCGATGCGGAAGAGGTTCTGGTTCGGAATGACGATCAGGGTGTCGACGCAAGCCTGCAGTTCCTTGATGCCGTCATCGGCGATGCGCATGCGCCGCTGACCTTCGAAATGGAAAGGCTTGGTGACGACGCCGACCGTCAATATGCCGCGCTCCCGGGCCGTCTTTGCAACTACCGGGGCAGCGCCCGTTCCGGTTCCGCCGCCCATGCCAGCAGTGACGAAACACATATGCGTGCTGTTGAGATGATCGTTGATCTCGTCGATGCATTCCTCGGCGGCGGCCCGTCCGACCTCCGGCTGGGATCCTGCTCCCAACCCCTCGGTTACGGCCACGCCCATCTGGATGATGCGACCCGCCTTGGACATGGACAGCGCCTGGGCGTCGGTGTTGGCGACCACGAAGTCGACGCCTTCGAGCCCCGCATTGATCATGTTGTTGACGGCGTTGCCGCCGCCGCCACCCACACCGAAGACGGTGATGCGTGGCTTAAGCTCGGTGATATCGGGCTTTTGCAGATTGATAGTCATTTGTCCTCGTTCCCTTTTCAACTCACGGCCATACCGCCACGTAGACCAATGGATTGCCTAAAAACTCTCTTTGAGCCACTGCCCGACGCGGGCGAGACGCCCGCCGCCGACCACCGGTCCATACCGACCGCGACCGGCATTGCCGCGGCTCTCAAGTGATGCGATTTGTGGATAGATCATCAGCCCCACAGCCGTTGCGAAAGCAGGACCCTTCGCCGCCGCAGGCATGCCGGCAACGCCCAGCGGACGTCCGATTCGAACATTGCGAGACAGAATTCGCCGTGCGGCGTCGCTGATGCCGGTCAACTGGCTGGCGCCTCCGGTGAGCACGATGCGGCGCCCAACCACGGATGCGTAGCCGGAACGCTGGATGCGGTCCCGGATCAGTTCCAGCGTCTCGTCGATGCGCGCCCGCACGATGCGCACGACCAGCGCCTTGGGCATTTGAAGGGGCGTTTCGCTGTCGCTGTCGCCAATCGGCGGCACGGAAACCGTATCGCTGTCGTCACCGGCGACCGGAAAGGCCGAGCCGTGGACGACTTTCAGACGTTCGGCGTCTTCAAGTCCCGTTGAAAGCCCCCGCGCCAGGTCCATCGTGACGTGATGGCCGCCGAGCGCAATGGCGTCAGCCCAGACCATGCGTCCTTCCGAAAACACGGAAATCGTTGTTGTGCCGCCGCCCATATCGATGCAGGCGCAGCCGATTTCAGCCTCGTCCTCGACCAGCGCCGAAAGACCGCTGGCGTAGGGCGTCGCGACCATCGCCTCAACGGTCAGATGTGACCGGTTGATACAGAGCTCAAGATTGCGCAAAGGCGGTTGCTCAGCCGTCAGCACATGCATGTTCACGCCAAGATTTTCGCCGTACATTCCCAGCGGATCGCGTATCGATTTCTCGCCGTCGAGACGGAAAGACACAGGCAGGGAATGCAGAGCCACCCTTTGCGGATCGCTTATTTGCCGCGCCGCTGCCGCGAGAACCTTTTTCAGATCCGCCGATTCCACCTCATGGCCGCCGATATCGAGATCCGACGTGTATCGCTCGCTCTTCAGACGTCCAGCCGACACATTGACGATCAGTGATTCGACCGTCAGTCCGGCGCGCCGCTCCGCGGCGTGCACTGCCTTGCGGACGGAGCTCTCCACAGCCTCGACATCGACAATCACGCCGGCCTTGACGCCGTGCGACTTGTGGTGGCCGACGCCGATGATCTCGATTGTATGCGTGCGACCGGGCAGGATCTGGCTTTCCTCGCGCGGCGTCAGGCGTCCGATCAGGCAAACGACCTTGGTCGTGCCGATGTCCAGCACGGTGACCGTCGTTGCGCGACGCGCTGCGATCGGGCGCAAATGCGGCACTGTAAAGGAGGGCGGCCGAAACACGCTCATGTCTGGCTGCTCCTCTGTTTCAGGATCTTTGCGCGTTCGTCCAGCGCTTCAAGCCGACGTTCGACGGCGCGGTCCGTCAATCCGACGACGATCCGGTCTGCAAGACGAAGATCAACCGACTTGATATCGCGTTCGAGAAGGTCGTGCTCCTGCTCCATGGCGACCAGTACGTTCAGCGCCTCAGCCGCCCGCGTTTCTGGAAGAAGCACAGTCACGCCATTGTCCAGACGCAGGTCCCAGCGCCGGTCGGCCACTCTGATATAGGCCTTGATCCGGGCCTTCACCTCGGGCCATCCGGCAAGCAGCGTATCGATCTCGACAGCGTTCTGATCGGCGCCGAAACCGACGAACAGCGGCAGGTCGATGAATTTGCCTTCAGCCATCGGCGCAATCACGCTGCCGTTCTTTTCGATGAGCGACAGGTCCTTGCCATGCTGCCAGATGCCAAACGCCTCGCGCTCGGAAATCACGATGTCGATCGCGCCGGGATAGACCTTGCGCACCTCTGCGTCTGCGACCCAGGGAAGCTGCTTGACGAGCGCGCGCGCCTCATCGACATCGAGCGTGATGAGCGAGGAATTGTCGCCATCAAGGCCGATTTGCTGAAAGACGTCGATCGGAGACGTTTCCACATTGCCGGAGACGTTGATGTCGTCGACAGCGAACCCCATGGACGAGGTCGAAGCGCGCAGCATGGTCTCGAGGTGCCCACCAACGGCGACGCCGTAAATCAGCGTCAGACCGATCAGACCGCTCGCGGCATAGCTGCCCAGATGTCTCGGGATCGTGATGCGTTCGTCGACAAGGGCCTGAAAGAAGCGAACCGGGCGGCGAAGCGGACGCGGTAAAACAAGGGCGCGATCGATCGCGGGCGCAATGCCCCCTCTCGGGCTGCGCCGTCCTATTTTTCGTCCGATCCGAGTCAACGCAAACACGATGCGTCCTCCACCATCCAGGAAACCAGCGCCCCGAAATCATATCCGGCGAGCTGGGCGAGTTCCGGCACCAGAGAGGTCGGAGTCATGCCAGGCTGTGTGTTGATCTCAAGCCAGACGACCTCTCCGTCAGGAGAAAAACGGTCATCGTAGCGAAAGTCAGAACGGCTCACCCCGCGGCACCCGATAGCCTCATGGGCCATGAGCGACAGTTTCTGAATCTTTTGGTAAATATTTGGTAAAATATTTGCAGGGAATTCGTGTTTTGAGCCCCCCGTAACATATTTTGATTCATAATCGTAAAAACTTGACCCGACTGGGAAAATCTCGGTCACGTCCAGCACCTGATCACCCATGACGGCGCAGGTCAGTTCACGGCCGTATACGAATCGCTCGACCATTACGCGATCGCCGTAAGGCCAGTCGGAAGAGGTCAGAATCTGCGGCGGATGCGACTGATCCTCGCCGACGATGATGACGCCGAAACTCGACCCCTCATTGACCGGCTTGACGACGTAGGGCGTATCCATCGGATGCTCGTGACCGATATCGAAACGGCTCATAATCCGCTCCTCGGCGACCGGAAGGCCAATCGCCGACGCGATGCGCTTCGCCTGCTGCTTGTCCATGGCCACGGCCGAGGCGAGCACGCCGGAATGCGTGTAGGGAATTTGCAGATATTCGAGAATGCCCTGTATGGCGCCATCCTCGCCATAGGGGCCGTGAAGCGCATTGAAGGCCACGTCCGGCCGCAATTCACGCAGAACGGTTGCGACATCGCGGCCGACATCGACGCGGGTCACCCGGTATCCGACGCCTTCCAGCGCGTCGGCGCAGGACTCACCCGAGGAGAGGCTGACCGGACGCTCCGAAGAGAAACCGCCCATGAGAACCGCAACGTGTTTCCCCGACATCAAACCCCCTTTGAAAGCCTCCGGGCCGCATGATGGAGTCCGAGTCCTCCCGCGAGCCGGGCGGGACGAAACGACTCAACATACGGAGACTCTTGTCTCAGAGAATCAGAGAGTTAGACCTACCGCAAGTCTTTTTGCTATTTTTTTGAGCATTGCCGGATTTCAGTAGGAAAGCGCGTCTGGCGTAACGTCGGTGTAGTCAGGCTCCGGCGTGCGCTCAAACCGCACGCTGAGAATTGTCGAACGGTTTTCCAGGAGCGCCTTCGCCGCCCTGTGCATGCCGTCCATGAGCCGGCCCTCGGCGCACAGAATGACGGGGTAGCACAGATCCGCATCCTCCGTCAGTCGGAAATGCTCTACAATACGGCGGCAGGTCGGTGAGACCGCCGAACCTGCAAACCAGTAATCCTCGTCCAGTTCGCGGATGGCTTCCAGCGGCGTCTCCCGCACTTCGAAGCCCGCCGACAGACGTATAAGACGATGCACGTCCCAGGCGTGAAATCCATTCGGGCTCGGTCGGAAATGGTACTGCTTTCTCATGACACTGTTTTAGGCCGATAGCGACCGCTCGATAACCATCCGTAGGAATTTTCCCGAAACACGATCCAGATCAAATTCCTTGCGTTTACTTTTGGCTACAATCTTGAGGTGAAAACAGGAGGCAGGATATGTTTGATATTGGATTTGGAGCCGGAATGGCGGCCACCGCCTTCTGGGTCTTCGTCGCCGTTTGTGTTGTGGCCGGGATCTGGGACGGAATCCACAAGAGAGAAACCCGCCACGAGACGATCCGAAGAATCATCGAGAGCGGTCAGTCCATCGACCAGGAAATGCTGGACGAGTTGCTCGGACCGCGCTTGCGCCCGGACCAGTCACTGAGAATTGGCGGCCTTCTGACGCTGTTTCTGGCTCCGGGTCTCGCGGTGCTGGGATGGCTGATCGGGCTTGGATGGCATCAGGCCTTTCTGCCGTTGCTTGGGTGCGCGGCTCTGGTCGGAATTCTCGGCGTCGGGTTGATGATCGCGGCCGGAATGCTGCGTCAGGAGATCCCTCTGGCGCATGATCGCAAAAGATAGCGATCGCAGCAAAGCTCAAGGTGGGACCCGTTTCAGCGCCTCAGGCGCTTTCAGCAAGCATCGCCCGGTAGGACCGCGTGCGCAGTGACGACGGCGCCAACGCCAGTTTCTCGGCGAAGGCGTCGATTTTTACGGTCCAGGAGGGAAGCGCATTCTCGTCGTCTGTCATCACCGCCAGTTCCACAAACGCGCCAAGGCGCGGGACCTGATCCAGCGTGACATGAAAATCGCCGACGAAGTAGATATCGCGATGCTTGACGACACGCCCGGTCTCTTCGAATCCGAGAGAAGACAACATCTCCAGCGCTCGGTCGAACTGTTCGAGATCCATCGCCACGCACGCGTCGGCTCCAGGCCCCTTGGAAATCCACAACACACGTTGCGAAGGCTCCATGAGACGCAGAACCTGTTGCTGGCGGTTGACTGCAAGACAACGGTCGGGCGTGTCCAGAAAAATGTCTGTTTCATGGTTGCCCAATACGAAGGGCACGGCGGCCAGCGCCTCCAGCCTGACTCGCATCACGGACAGATCGTCGACCGCAAATTTGCGTTCAACCTCGAATCGTCCGGTGAAATGATCGCCGGGATCAACAAGCATTCCCCGACACTGCAATGGTTCGGCCTGCATCGTACAGATTGACCCTTTTTGCTGGACGCGCCCATATGCTATTTTGCCCAGGCGGCCCGACCGCCAGCCAAACAGGGAAATTCGGATGGAAATCACCCTGCGAGTCGGCGATCCACAGGATGCGATGATTCTGACCGACCTGTCGATGCGCTCGAAACAGTCAAACGGCTATGACGACGCCTTCATGGACGCGTGCCGTGATGAATTGTCCGTGACGCCGGAGCTGTTGCGCGCGCACAGGTACTGGATTGCGGAAGCCGGAAACAGCGTTTGCGGATACGCCTGCCTTGCAGTCGACGACGACGGCGCGCAGGGCGAGGTCGCCGCGTTTTTTGTCGATCCGGCATGGAAGCGAAAGGGCGTTGGCCGCATGCTCTGGGAAACACTGCTGACGGGCGCACGGGAATTGCAGCTCAAGACTCTTTATCTCGACGCAGATCCTTCCGCCGTCCCGTTCTACGAGGCGCTGGGCTTCGGCAAGATCAAAGATGCGCCTTCCGGTTCGATACCTGGCAGAACCATACCGCATATGCGGATCAGTCTGTAAGACGATGCGCACAGCCGGAAGACTGGAAAAGCATCATGCTCGGCCCAAATGACAACCAGATTCAAAGGCGTAGCACCGACCGCCGGAATGCATTAGACTTGAATTTTGGTGTGCTCCTGATTATCCGGAGGAAATGTTGATCCCGGAGGCTAAACTCATCTTCAGACTGATTGTGACCTTTGTCCTTGCGCTGACGACGACGGGCGCCTTTGCCGCCTTCGATTCCGAGTTCCCGCGCGCCGACGGCAAAATGGTTCCAGTGAAGATCTATCAAGGCAGCAGCGATCCCTGCCCACCCCTTCTGGTGATCTCTCACAGTTTCGGCGGCTCGAGAAACACTTTTTCGAACATCGCCGAAGCAGCAGAAAAGGCCGGCTTTCTGGTGATCGTCATGGAACACGCCGAAAGCGGGCGGGAAGCCTTTCGCGAAATAGCGGAAGGCGCAAATTCAAGACAGGATTTCCGCGACGCAATCGGCAGCCAAGAGCGGCACCAGGCGCGTTTTCTCGATCTCGACGCGATCTGGGACAAGGTCACACGCTTTTGCGATCCGCCGTTCACCGCCCTTGTCGGACATTCGATGGGCGCTCAGACAACCATGATGGAAGCCGGAACCGTGGCGAGGATCGGCCGGTTTGGCGCGGATCGCTTCGACGCCTATGTTGCGCTGTCGCCCCAGGGCGTCGGAACCCATTTCGAAGAAAACGCCTGGAGAAACGTCAACAAGCCGGTTCTCATGATCACCGGCACAAAAGACAACGGCGAGGACGGCACGTACGAAAACAGGCTTACCGCCTTTGAAGGTCTGCCGCCCGGCTCCAAGCGTATCGTTGTGATCGACAACGCCTCAAGCCGCGATATCAGTGGGCGCGGGGCCAACAGCGTGCGCGATCTCATACCCCAGGTCGTCATGGAGTTTCTGGATAATGTCCGCAACAACAAGATGGGCCAGCCAAAGCTGCATACCGGGGTCACGGTAAGCGACAAATGATCGTGCGGTTCCGCCCGGAGATCAGAGCATCAGGCCGAGGAACTCCTGGACGAGGTGGCCGGACCTGAACAGGCCGATGCGCTTGATCTCCCATTCCAGACGAATTCCGGATTGTTCGAGAACTTTTGCCCGGACCGTTTCGCCGAGCACTTCGAGGTCATAGGCCGTGGCGGTCCCGGTATTGATCATGAAATTGCAGTGCATGGGTGACATCTGGGCAGCACCCACCATGAGACCACGGCAACCGGCGTTGTCGATCTCCTTCCAGGCGGATGTGCCGGGCGGATTCTTGAAGGTCGAACCACCGGTCTTTTCGCGGATCGGTTGGACCGCCTCGCGATGATTCTGGACAACGTCCATGTCACGGCGGATCGTGTCCCGATCTTCGCGGTAACCCTCGAAAATCGCCCGGGTAAAGATCAGACCATCCGGCGCGCCGGAATGCCGATAGGCGTATTTCATGTCGTCATTTGTCAGCACAAGAGGCTTGCCTCGTCGGTCGATCGCATGGATTTCGACCACGCGCTCACGGGTCTCGACGTCGTTGGCGCCGGCGTTCATGCGCAGGGCGCCGCCGACGGCGCCGGGAATGCCGTGGTAAAAGTGAAAACCGCCAATGCCGGCATAGTGGGCGGCTGACGCCAGCCGCTTGTCCGGACAGGCGGCCCCGGCCTCCATGCGTGTTTCGGTTACCTGGTTCACACTGCCGAAACCCTTGGCGGTCAGACGGATTACGACCCCGGGTATTCCGCCGTCGCGCACCAGGATATTCGAACCCGTTCCGACAACCGTGACAGGAACATCCATGGGCAAAGATTTAAGAAACGTGGACAGATCTTCTTCATCCTCCGGCTGAAACAGCAGTTCTGCCGGTCCGCCAACCCTGAACCAGGTCACGCCGGACATCGGGCTGTCCGGCGTCAGCCGCCCGCGAACGGATTTCAGCGCAGGCTCCAGGGGCCCGAGCAGCTTTTTTCCGTCGACTTCAGCCATCCTGTTTCCCTTCCAGCGCCCTTAGCTTGTCAGCGAGGGACGCCGCCCAGCCGGTTATGCTTCCGGCTCCAAGACAGACGACGAAATCGCCGTCGCGCGCGACAGAGGCGACGGTCTCGGCAAGCTGATCCGGATCGTCCAGCAACCGCGCGTCGCGATGACCCGCCGCTTTGAGACGCGTCACGAGCTCCGCGGAATCCACGCCTTCTATCGGGTCTTCTCCAGCGGGATAGACCGGAGCGATGACAACGGTGTGGGCGTCGTTGAAGCAAGCCGCAAACTCTCCGAACAAGCTCTGCAGGCGGGTGTAGCGATGCGGCTGCGCAATGGCGACGACGTTGCCGCTGCAGGCTTCCCGCGCGGCGGACAGAACCGCCTTGATCTCGACCGGGTGATGTCCGTAATCGTCGAAGATCGTGACGCCGTTCCACTCGCCGACATTGGTGAAGCGCCGTTTCACACCGCCGAAGCCGGACAGTCCGCTTGCGATCGCTTCCGGTGATATTCCAAGTTCGTGGGCGACTGCGATCGCCGCCGTTGCATTGGAGACGTTGTGTCGGCCCGGCATCGGTAGCCTGAGCCCAGGAATGTCGATTATTTCTCCGGTCTTGCGCTCGCGGATCGCAACATCAAAAACCGAAACCGCGCCGTCCATACGATGATTGTGATACCGCACATCGGCCTGCGGGTTCTCGCCATAGGTCACGATGCGCCGGTCCTCGATCCTGCTGACCAGCGACTGGACTTCGGGATGGTCCAGGCACATCACCCCGTAACCGTAGAACGGCACGTTCTCGACGAACTGGGCAAAGGCCTCTCGCACCCTGTCGAAGGTCTTGTAGTGATCAAGATGTTCCGGATCGATATTGGTGACGACGGCGATGTCCGCCGGCAGCTTGAGAAACGTGCCGTCGGATTCGTCAGCTTCGACCACCATCCAGTCGCCCTCGCCCATGCGGGCGTTGGTGCCGTAGGCGTTAATAATCCCGCCGTTGATGACGGTCGGGTCAAGCCCGCCGGCGTCGAGCAGGGTCGCGACCATCGACGTGGTCGTGGTCTTGCCATGCGTGCCGCCGATCGCCACGGCGTTGCGAAACCGCATGAGCTCGGCGAGCATCTCTGCGCGGCGCACAATCGGAAGCGTGCGTTCGCGCGCGGCGACGAGCTCCGGATTGTCTATGTGGATCGCCGTTGACACGACAACCACCTCGGCCTCGCCAAGGTTCTCGGCCGCATGGCCGATCGCGACCGGAATGCCCTTTTCCCGCAGGCGCTGCACATTGGCGTTGTCCGAGATGTCGGATCCCTGGACGGAGTGACCAAGATTGGAGAGCATTTCTGCAATGCCGCTCATGCCTATTCCGCCGATGCCGATGAAATGGACCAGACCGATATTCTGCGGCATTTTCACTGGACGTTCCCCCGCATGCTTTTCCTTTATTTTTCGCCTACAGTCAGAACCAGATTGGCCAGGCGTTCCGCCGCGTCAGGCTTTCCCGTAGCCTTGGCGTTGGCCGCCATATCGGCGAGTCGCCCGTCATCCTGCATCAAACCTACCAGAATTTCGGAAAGTTTTTCAGGATCGAGTTCCGATTGGCGAAAAACCATGGCGCCGCCCTTTTGCTCGAGGGCAGTCGCATTCGCCGCCTGATCGTGATCGAGCGCGTAGGGATACGGAACCAGCACGGCCGGCCGGCCGATGACCGAGATTTCCGACACCGTCGAGGCGCCTGACCGGCAAATGACCAGATGCGCATGTGCGATTCGTTGCGCCATGTCGTTGAAGAACGGCGAGACCTCAGCAGAGACGCCGGCCACCTGATAGAACCGTTTCAGTTCATCTTCGTCCTCCGGCCTTGCCTGCTGGGTCACCCTAAGCCGATTGCGGCTCGCTTCGTCCATTCGGTTGACGACCTGCGGCATGACTTCCGAGAAGAAATGCGCGCCCTGGCTTCCGCCGAAAATCAGAAGATTGAACGGCTCTCCGTCGCCCGGCGGCGCATAGGACGTCGATGCGGATTCGATCACGTCCGGCCGCACCGGATTGCCGGTTTCCTCGATCTTGTCGCCGTGTTGTCCTGCTCCGGCTGGAAGAAAGCCGCCAGCGATTGCCGAGACGCGGCTGGCGAGGAACCGGTTCGCGCGGCCCATGACGGCATTCTGTTCGTGAATCACCGTTGGAACGCCCAGCGACGACGCGGCCATCACGGGCGGCAGCGTCGGATACCCCCCGAAGCCGACGACAACGTCAGGTTTGATGCGTTGAATAAGCCGTCTGGCGTCTAGATAGCCGCCATACAACGCCATGAGGGTTCGAAACAGGGCTATCGGATTCTTCGAGGCGATCGTTGCGGACCGCACCACATGCGTTTCGTCTGCGGGAAACTGCTTTGCGTATTTTTCGGCCCGGTCATCCGTGACGAGGTGAACGCGGACACTCCTTTCCCGCAGCGCGTGGGCCAGGGCCTGCGCCGGGAAAAGATGGCCGCCGGTTCCGCCAGCGCAAAGAAAGACAGTCTTTTGCTCCAAAGTTACACCTGCTCGGCGGCGAGCGGCCGAATGACAAACCTTTTCTGACGACCACTGGCCCGCTTTTCCGGATTGCGTCGGGTCAACGCCAAAAGGAAGCCCGCCGTGATGGAGATCGCCAGCATGGACGATCCCCCATAGGAGATCAGCGGCAGGGTCATTCCCTTGGCCGGCAGCAGTTCGAGATTGACGCCGATATGGATCGTCGACTGCAAGCCGACAAGCAGCGTCAGCCCGGCGATCGCAAGACGCGTGAATTCGTCGCCTTCCCTGTTGGCGTGCTTCAGGCCGCGAAAGACGATGAAGAAGAAGATCAGCGCCAGCGCCATGCAGAACAGGATGCCGAATTCTTCGGCCGCCACCGAATAGATGAAGTCCGTGTGACTGTCCGGCAGGATGCGCTTGATGGTGCCCTCGCCAGGGCCCTGCCCGAACCAGTCTCCGCGAACGATTGCCTCACGCGCCGTATCGACCTGATGCGTATCGCCCTCGCCGGTCAGAAACCGGTCGATGCGCGCAGCCACGTGCGGCAGGGTGAGGTAGGCGGTCACGAACATGCCGACCGCCATGAAGGCGAGCAGCGCGATCCAGAACCACGGAATGCCAGCCATGAAGAAGAGCGCGCCCCAGGTGATCGTCACCAGAATGGTCTGGCCAAAATCCGGCTGCGCCACCAGAAGGGCGACGACAATTGCGTAGAGAATGATTGCGAAGAGATTGCCCGGAATGTCGGGATTGCGCGAATGCTCTGAAAACAGCCAGGCGCAGATAATGATGAAGGCGGGTTTTAAAAATTCCGACGACTGGACGGAAAAACCTGCGATCGAGAACCACCGGCGCGATCCCTTGGCCTCGAAACCGTAGAACTGGGTAAAGACCATCATGGCGATTGAAACCGCCAATAGAACGAGCGCCCATCGGCGGACCTGGCGCGGCGTGAGAAAGGACAGCGAGATCATGATCACCAGCGCCGGGACAATAAACAGCGCATGACGTTTGACGAAGTGAAAATGATCGATGTCGAGTCGCTCGGCGACGCCGGGACTCGCCGCAAAGGAAAGCATGAAACCAAGGCCGATCAATGCGACGAAAGTCGCCAGCATGTATCGGTCGATTGTCCAGAACCAGTCCGAAACCAGCCCCCGTCTCTCACGGTTCATCATGTGCGTATCTCCTGCTGCCCCACCAGCATGTTCACGCCGTCGAGCTTCGACACATGCTCGACGAAGGCGTCACCCCTGATCTCGAAATTGCGATATTGGTCGAAACTCGCGCAGGCCGGCGACAGGAGCACCACCGGCTCGCTGCTCTGGTCCCGCGCGGCGTCCTCCGCCGCGTGAAGCACGGCGCGATCCAGCGTCCCGGAAATTTCATACGGAACCCGATCGCCGAGCGTCGCCGCAAATGCAGGCGCTGCTTCGCCAATGAAATAGGCCTTGCGCACCCGATTGAACAAACCGGAAAGGCTGGCGATGCCGCCCTGTTTCGGCAGCCCGCCGGCAATCCAGTAAACGTCTTTGAATGTCGAGAGCGCCGGCGCGGTCGCTTCGGCGTTCGTCGCCTTTGAATCGTTGACGAACAACACGCGCCCGGATCTCGCAATCGGCTGCATGCGATGATTGAGACCGGCGAACTCCGGTAACGCCGCCTTGATCTCGTTGATTGAAAGCCCGACCGCCAGACAGGCCGCGATGGCCGCCGCGGCGTTCTGCGCGTTGTGCGCCCCGCGCAATGTCGCAATTCCTGCGAGGTCGACAACGGCGCTCGAAGCGCCGTTTTGCGCCTGCATCAAAACTTCGCCTTCCGCGTATATTCCTTCCGCCACCGCATGGCGCTTCGAAATGCGCGTCACCTTGCGGCCTTCATGCTCAAGGCGGTCTGCAATCATGACGCACCAGTTGTCGTCGACGCCGATCACGGCCGTGTCGCTGCCTGCGACCAGCCGTTCCTTGACGTCGGCGTAGTGCTGCATGGTTCCGTGGCGATCGAGATGATCGGCCGTCAGATTGAGCAGAATGCCGGCGGTGGGATTTAGCGTCGGCGCAAGGTCGATCTGGTAGGACGAACACTCCAGTACATAGAACCGGCCGTCCTTTGGCGGCTCAAGCGACATCACGGCGACGCCGATATTGCCGCCCATCTGAACGTCGCGCCCCGCATGCTGCAAAATGTGGGCGACGAGCGCGGTGGTCGTGGATTTGCCGTTTGTGCCGGTTAACGCAATGAATGGACATTCGGGCGCGTCCATGCGGCGTTGCCGCGCGAACAGTTCGATATCCCCGATGATTTCCACGCCGGCCGCAGTTGCAAGATCGACGGTCCAGTGCGGACGCGGATGTGTGAGCGGCACGCCGGGCGCCAGCACGAGCGCATCGGCGCCGCCCCAGTCGATCCTTCGCAGATCCTGCGTCGAGATGCCCGCCTCCCCGGCAGCCGCGACCCGATCCCGATTGTCGTCATAGGCGATGACGTCCGCGCCGCCCGCCGCGAGCGCATGCGCCGTCGCCATGCCGGACCCGCCGAGGCCGAACAGCGCGATCTTTTTTCCCTGGAAGGCGGTCGCTGCGATCATCGACTTACCGCAGTTTCAGCGTCGCAAGGCCAAGCATCGCGAGGCCAACGGAAATGATCCAGAAGCGAATGACCACCTGGCTCTCGGTCCAGCCGAGCTTTTCGAAATGGTGGTGGATCGGCGCCATCAGAAAAATACGCTTTCCCGTGAGCTTGAACGACGCCACCTGCATGATCACCGACAGCGCCTCCATAACGAACAGGCCGCCGATGATCGCCATGACGATCTCGTGCTTGGTGGCGACGGCGACGGTTCCGACAAGACCGCCCAGCGCCAGCGAGCCGGTGTCGCCCATGAAAATCGCAGCCGGCGGCGCGTTGAACCACAAAAAGCCGAGGCCTGCGCCGATGACCGCGCCGAGCACCACCGCCAGTTCCCCGGTTCCGGGAACGAAATTGATCTGCAGATAGTTGGAGAACACCGCGTTGCCCGACAGATAGGCGATCACGCCGAATGAAGCCGCCGCGATCATGATCGGAACGATGGCGAGCCCGTCAAGACCGTCCGTCAGATTGACCGCATTGCCGGCGCCGACAATGACGAAAGCCCCGAACAGCACGAAGAAGATGCCGAGATCGATGACGAAATCCTTGAAGAAGGGAAACGCCAGAGACGAGCCGAAAGTGGAGCCGTTGCTTGCCGCCAGCGACGCCGTCATGATGAAATAGACGGCAAGGCCGGCGATCAGGAATTCTATGAGCAACCGCATCTTTCCGGAGAATCCGCGATCGGTCTGCTTCGTCACTTTCAGATAGTCGTCATAGAATCCGATCAGGCCGAAGCCCAGGGTGACGAGCAGCGTCACGACAACGTAAATGTTCGACAGGTCGGCCCAGAAAAGCGAACTCGCCACGATGCCGGTCAGCATCATCAGGCCGCCCATGGTCGGCGTGCCGGCCTTCTTGAAATGGGTTTGCGGTCCGTCGGCGCGGATCGGCTGACCCCGACCCTGACGGGCGCTGAGAGAGGCGATGATTCTCGGTCCGAACAGGAAGACGATCAGCGCCGACGTCGCCATGGCCGCGCCGGTGCGAAACGTCAGATATCTGAACAGGTTGAAGAACTGGAAAAAGTCCGAAAGTTCGACGAGCCAGATTAGCATCAGCCGGATACCCCCACCTTCTGTTGCTGCAGCTCGCCCGCCGCCGCGTGTTTTTCGAGCAAGGCCTTCACCACCATTGAGAAGCCTATTCCATTGGACGATTTGATCATCACGACATCGCCCGCTTTCACTGTTCGCAACAGGACGGGCATGAGATCGTCGGTTGTCAGAAAATGTTCGACATGCAACGCGCCATCCAGCCGCTCACGGAGAACCTCGATCTCGGGTCCCGCCAGCAAAACGATGTCGGCTCCGCCTTCGACCAGCGGCGTCTCCAGGTCACCGTGCAGCTTTGTGGAAAACTGCCCGAGTTCGAGCATGTCTCCCAGCACCGCAATCCGTCGGCCGCCCTTGCCCGGAGCCGTGTCGCGAAGCAGCGCAATGCCTGCGCGCATGGATTCGGGATTGGCGTTGTAGCTTTCGTCGATCAGCGTGAAGGAGCCGCCGTCGATTTCGAGTTCGTGTCTGGCGCCGCGCCCCGCCGCCGGCTCCATATCCGCGAAAGCTCCAACCACTTCGTCGGGATCACAGCCGGCGAATTTGGCGGCGCCAAGCACGGCGAGTGCGTTTTGCACGATATGGCGGCCCGGAATGCCGATATCGAATTCCAGCACCTGCTTGTCGATCTCCACAACGGCGTGCGACGACTCCGGCCCCAGGGCAACGTTCAGCAACTGGATATCGGACTGCTTGTGCTCGCCGAAGGAATGGACGTTTGCGATCCCGTTGGCGGCGGCGGCCTTTTTCAAGGCGGCGAATTTCTCGCTGTCGCGGTTCAAAAGCACATGGCCGTCCGGCTCCACGCCTTCGAAGATTTCAGCCTTCGCGGCGGCGATCTCACCGAGGTTCTTGAAGAAACCCAAATGGGCGCTCGCAATCGCCGTGATGATTGCGATGTGCGGACGGACCATCTTGACCAGCGGCTGAATTTCGCCCGGATGGTTCATTCCGATTTCGAAAACGCCGAACTGCGTGTCGCGCGGCATGCGCGCCAGCGTCAGAGGAACGCCCCAGTGATTGTTGAAGGAAGCGACCGAGGCATGCGTCTTGCCCTGGGCGGACAGGAGCTGTCGCAGCATCTCCTTCGTGGTCGTCTTGCCGACGGAGCCGGTGACGGCGATGATCTGCGCCTTGCTGCGCACACGGGAGGCGACCGCAAGGCGACGGAGCGCCTCCAGCACGTCGTGAACAACGATAAGCGGCACCTGAAGATGTCCCATCGCGGGCAGCTTCGCCTCCGACACGATGAGCACGCCAGCGCCGTTCGCCATGGCGGAACTCGCGTAGTCATGGCCGTCAACCCGGTCCCCCTTGATGGCGAAGAAGGCTTCGCCCCTTTTCAGGCTCCGGCTATCGATGGAAATTCCGTTTACGCCTTCAGGCAGGGCGCCGGCGGGACGCCCGCCCATCGCCGTGACCATCTCGGAAGACGCCCAGAGCCATTGCGAGGAACGGACACTATCCATGGCCTTGCGGATCTCGGCGTGGTCCGAGAACGGCAGCACTTTGCCTGCGATGGTCTGACCTTCCTCATGCCCCTTGCCGGCGACGATCAGCGTGTCGCCCTCCTCGAGCATCGAAACAGCTTTGGCGATCGCCATGGAGCGGTCGCCGATTTCTATGGCGCCCGGCGCTTCGGCCATGATCTCGGAGCGGATTGCGGCTGGCTCTTCACTGCGCGGATTGTCGTCGGTCACGATCACCACATCCGCCAGGCGCGTTGCGATTTCTCCCATAATCGGGCGCTTTCCGCGATCACGATCGCCGCCGCATCCGAAAACGACAATCACCTGGTGCGTCGTGAATGGCCTGACCGACGTCAGCACCTGTTCGAGGGCGTCCGGTTTGTGGGCGTAATCGACATAGGCGGGCGACCCGGCGGTGTTCGTCGCCACCAGTTCCAGCCGTCCCGACGCGCCGTGAAGATGCTCCAGCGAAGCCATCGCCTCATCCACCGGAACACCGGTCGCGATGGCCAGACCTGCGGCGACCAGAGCGTTCGCCAGCTGAAAATCGCCGGCCAGCGGCAGGTTCACTTCGTAGATCCTGTCGAGATGATGGATCTCGGCGACTTGCCGATTGCGCTGGTGCTCGAGCCGCTTGAGGCAGAGAAACGATCCCTTTCGCCCGACGGTCAGCACGTTGAGACCGGCGGCCAACGCCGCCTCTTCTGCCCTGCCCGACCATTCGTCGTCGGACCAGATGACGGCCGGCGCGCCCTGCGGAAGCAGATCGGAGAACAGCCGCATCTTTGCGGCGAAATAGTCTTCCATGTCTCGATGATAGTCGAGATGGTCGCGGCCGAGATTGGTGAAGGCGCCGGCCGCAAGCCTGACGCCATCGAGCCTGTGCTGGTCGAGGCCGTGGCTGGAGGCTTCCATCGAGCAATGGGTGACGCCGTCGCGCGCGAGATCCGCAAGCAGCGCATGCAGCTCCACGGGATCAGGCGTCGTCAACTGACCGTAGACATGGCCCTTCGGCGTGGTTACGCCAGTCGTCCCCACCATTGCGGCGGCGGCGCCGGCGCGCTCCCAGATCTGCCGCGTGAAGGAGGCGACGGATGTCTTGCCGGCGGTTCCCGTGACGGCGACCATGACGCCGGGCTGGGACCGGTAGAAACGCGCTGCGGCCTGGGCGAGAAATGTCCTTGGGTCGCGGACCCGGATCACCGGGACACCCGGATCGGGAAATACGCTCTCGCCGGAAGCGACGATTGCGGCCGCGCCCCTGTCAACGGCGTCACTGATGAAATCAGCCCCGTCCTGCCTGTAGCCCGCAAGCGCCACAAAAAGATTGCCGGGAACAATCTTGCGGCTGTCGGACGCCAGTCCAGTCAGCGCGATTTCGGCGATTTCGTGCGGTAGATCCGCCGTGTCTCCGGCAAGGTCAGAAAATTTCATCGTGTCGTATCGCGCTTCCCCGGTATGTATCCCGCAAATGCCCCGATTCCCATCCTACTCATTCTTGATGCGGCAGCTAATGACAGCATCAATATGACTCAAGCAAGGCGGTCGCATCGTCTCCGAATGTTGGCCTTACGCCGAGTATGGATGCGGAGCGCCGAATGATCGCCTTGACCGTCGGCGCCGCGTTCATACCGGCGGTGGCCGAATGCTGCCCTTCGGCCGGCTTCGGTTCGTCGACAATCACCAGGACGACATATTCCGGATCGTCGATCGGGAAAGCCGACAGGAAGGCGTTGAAGCGGACATTCGAGGAGTACCGGCCATTGATCACCTTTTCGGCCGTCCCCGTCTTGCCGCCGACGCGGTATCCCTCGACTTCGGCCCTGCGTCCTGACCCCTTTGCAACGTTGAGTTCCATCAGCTCCCGCATCTGTTTGCTGGTTTGTGGCTTGACCACCTGCACGGCGACGGCGTTCGCCTCCTCCTCCGTTCGCGGGAGGAAGGTCGGCGGGATGAGCTTCCCGCCATTCATCAGGGCGGCCGCGGCGACGGCGGTCTGAAGCGGCGTTGTGGCGACGCCATGTCCAAAGGAAATGGTGATCGAGTTGATCTTCTTCCATTCATTCGGCTGGACGGGCGTCTTGACTTCGGGCAACTCGGTCGTCAGCCGCGAAAGCAGACCGATCCGGGTAAGAAATTCCCTGTGCTGCTCGATGCCGACGATGTCTGCCATCTTCGCCGTCGCGATGTTCGACGAGTAGATGAAGATTTCCGGAACCGTGAGCACACGATGCTTGCCGTGAAAATCGTTGATCGTATGCCCGGCGATCCGCAGAGGACGGGTTGCGTCGAACGTGTCATTCATGCCGACGAGACCGGAATCGAGCGCCATGGCCGTCGTGAAGGTCTTGAAGGTCGACCCCATCTCGTAGGTGCCCGCCGACATGCGGTTCATGCGGTCCTTTTCGAGCGCCTGGGCGGGAATGTTGGGATCGTAATCCGGTAGCGACGACATTGCCAGCACTTCGCCGGTCTTGACGTTGAGCACCACTGCGCCGGCGGCGATCGCCTTGTAGCGCTGCATCGCGGCTGCAAGTTCGTTGCGCACGATATGCTGGACCCTAAGATCGATCGAAAGCTCAACAGGCTCCAGGTTCTGCTCAATTGTCATGCCGGCTTCGGCGAGGGCCGCAAGGCCCTGATCGTCGACATATTTCTCCATGCCGGCGATACCCTTGTTGTCGATATTGACGATGCCGACAATATGCGAAGCCGTAGGCCCGCCGGGGTAGAAACGGCGCTTTTCCGGCCGGAAGCCGACGCCTGGAAGGCCAAGCGCAAGGATTTCGCTCTGCTGGCGCGGCGTCAGTTGCCGCGAGAGCCACTGGAAACGGGAGTTCGACGTCAGCTTTCGATAGACGCTGCGCGCGTCGAGATCCGGAAGCACGGTCGTCAGCTTCTCAATCACTTCGTCCGGATCGGTGACCTTGTGCGGCTCCGCGTAGAGCGAAACCGTGCGAATGTCCGTCGCCAGCACATTTCCGTTCCTGTCGAGAAGGTCGGGGCGTGAGGCGAGCAGGGCGTCGCCCCTGGCGATGCTTGAAACCGTCATTTCGTCCCGCAGACCATATTCGACCAGCCGTCCGGCGATAACCGCATAGACGACGCAGACACCGGCCATGACGATCATGATCCGGTTCTGCGCCCGCTTGCCGGAGGTCTTGCGCGCGCCCTCGACGCGTCCCGCCATAGGACGCTCTTCAAAGTCAGCGCTGGCCTTTGTCCTCGTTTTGCGACGAAACAACATTACCTGTTCACCGACCCCGTCACGATGCTCTCCACAGTCTGCTCTTCTTCGGCCACCTCGGCCGGAGGCAGATCGCTGACCCTTGCGGGAAGCTCCTGCGGACGCACGATCTGGTTCGCCTCCGTGATTTCGAGGCCAAGCTGATCGTGATAAATCTCGACCAGATCCTGAATGCGAGACGGCTGGTTAAGCAGGCTCCAGTCGGCCTCCAGCAAATCGATCGTATTTTCCTCAAGCTGGATTTCAGCCTTCAGGCGCTCCACCTTTTCAAGCTCTTTTTCCGCCTCGAACTTGGTCTGGAAGGTGAAGACCGCGACAGCGGCCATGCCGCCAATGAATATGAAGTCGGTCGTTCTCAACATGGCGGCTATCCCCGAACCTCCGAAAGCGGCGGCAACGCCGGAAGAGAAAACAACGACAGGTTCGTTGCCATGGCGGGCGCGTCTGTGCGGCGTCCGACGCGCAGCTTGGCCGAACGGGAGCGCGGATTTGCTTCCGCTTCCCGCTCGCTGGCGGCAATCATTGGCTTGCCTACCGGCTCGAAAGAGGCAGGCGGCAATTCGGCGGCCGGCAGATGTCGGGAACCGCCTGTCCGAGCAAACCTGTCCTGGAAGAAGCGTTTGACGATGCGGTCTTCCAGCGAATGGAACGTCACGACGACCAGTCGGCCGCCGGTCTTCAAGGCCCGCTCGGAGGCAAAGAGCGCGAACGCCAGCTCCTGCAGTTCCTCGTTCACATAGATGCGCAAGGCCTGGAACACGCGGGTGGCCGGATGGATCTTGTCTTTCGCCTTGCGCGGCGCAACGGTCTCGATCAGCGAGGCGAGGTCGCGTGTGGTTTGAAACGGCGAATCCAGTCGTCTCTTTTCGATCGCCCTGGCAATGCGGCCGGCCTGCCGTTCCTCGCCGTAGAAACCGAATATGCGCGCGAGGTCGCCCGACTTCAGTCGATTGACGACATCCGCCGCCGTCGGCCCGTCGCCGGCCATGCGCATATCGAGCGGCCCATCCTTCTGGAAGGAAAAGCCGCGCTCCGCCTCGTCGATCTGCATCGAGGATACGCCGATATCGAGAACTACCGCATCAAGCCCCTGTTCGGGCGCATAGTTTGCAAGTTCGCTGAACCGCGCCTGGATCAGCCGAAGCCTGTCCCCGTAGGTCTCTACCATGGATCGAGCCCCGGCGATCGCCTCCGGATCGCGGTCGAGCGCGATCACGTTGCAACCGGCGTCGAGCAGCGCGCGGCTGTAGCCGCCAGCGCCGAAAGTGCCGTCAAGCACGATCCGGCCCGGCGCGGGCTCCACTGCGTTGAGAACCTCGTCAAGAAGAACCGGGATGTGGCGAACTGGTCCGCCACCGGCGCCATGAGACATGCCGCCAGCGTTCGCCATCATCCCGTCTCTCCATGCCCGGCGCCGGCGCGTCCCCGCGCCATTCGCCTTTCCAGGGCCGCCCGCCTTGCGTCCTCGTAGCGGACAGGCTCCCAAAGTTGAAAGTGATCGGACCGGCCGACGAAGGTCACATGGTCCGTAATTCCGGTGTAGTCGCGAATGAAGTCCGTCACCATGAGCCGGCCTTCGCCATCCAGTTTCATGAACACGCCGCCGCCATGGATGAGCAGCGACATGTCGGCGTCCTCTTCCGAAAACAGATCGCCAGCGCCGGTCTGCTGTTCGTAACGGTCGAGCATGTCCGGCCCGCCGATGGTGATCGCCGGATAGACAAAATCCTGAATTGCATAGAGTTCCTGGATATCCAGTCGCGCAAGAACGTTGCGAAAGGGAGCCGGCACAGAGACCCTCCCCTTGGCATCGATCTTGTTCGTTGCATTCGACAGGAACCGGTTCATTACGCAGAACTGCCGCTTCCGAGCCTGTGGACCATAACATGACGCCTCCGGAAAACTCCCGCCGCTCGGACAGTGGCGGTAACGCTGACGACGGGCATGGAGCTCGCCTGCACGCCTGCCGCTTGATCACAAAGGACACTTCCCGGGCAGCTGATTTGGGATAACATGGGTGCATTTGTGCGTCAATGGGATTAGCTCCCATTTCTATTCTGCATGATCGCGCAAATGTCCCACAGACATGGTTAACAGAACACTAATTCAGCGCACGAAACTCTTGAATCAAAACGGGTTGCGGTCTGCGTCCATAAGGCCTGCGCTCAAACCCGAAACCTTGTGTCTTCTGTCTGAGGATCGTCGCCGTATCCTTGAAAACTAGAGCGACGTTCTCGCCACGCATCACTTGGCTGAAACAAATCTGTTCCATCCTGCTCAAAAAATCTGTACTATCCTGTGCAAAGCGAGAAAGCGGGGAAGAACAGGTGGTCGCGGAGGCGAAATATGAGCGGATTGCCGCAGTGCTCGAGTCGGAAATCAGGTCCGGCCGGGTGATTGCAGGCGACGCCATCGCCAGCGAGAGCGAACTGGTTCGCCGTTTCTCCGTCAGTCGCAACACTGTGCGCAAGGGCCTGGGAATACTCGCCGAAAAAGGTTTGATCGCCGCCCGCGTCGGCAGCGGTTCCTTCGTCACCTACAAGGGCGAACTCATCGATGACGCTTCCGGCTGGACAGTCGCCCTCTCCTCCCGCGACGCACGGCTGCAATCGCGCATTATCCGACTGGCGCGCGCGCCCATGGATTTCGCCGAAGCCGGCATTCCGGAAGGGACCGACTGTCTTCATGTCGACCGGCTGCGGTTTCTGCTCGAGACCGGCCGCGGCGTGTCGCTGGAGCGCAGCCGCATCCCCTGGCGCGAAAGCCTTGGCGACGTTCCGGACAGGGGGCTGACCAACGGATCGCTGACGGCGACGCTCGAGGAGCGGGGCCTGATCCGCGCGCGAGGTCAGGAATGGGCGGGTGTGGAGCGCAGCCTCGGCGAAGCCGACGCCCGGCTGCTTGGACGCCCGCCAGGGGAACCGATGCTGAAGCTGCGCCGGCTGACCCGCGCCGCCGACGGATCCATCACCGAATATGTCGAGAGCCTACTCGATCCCGATCTTTTCGGCCTGCGCATGGAGTTCTGACCATGGCGGCTTCAACTTCCGATATCCGTGACAGGGCAATGGGCAGCCTTCTTGGTCTCGCCATCGGTGATGCGCTCGGCATGCCGTCGCAAACGCTGAACCGCGCGAGCATCCGCAAGCATTATGGCCGGATTGAAGATTTCGTCGCCCCGTATCCGGGCCATCCCGTATCCCACGGACTGCCGGCCGCCGCAGTCACTGACGATACGGAACAGGCGCTGCTTCTCGCCAGGCGTCTGATTGCGGAACCGGTGTTTGACCCGCTCGCCTGGGCGCAGGATCTGCTCGCATGGGAAGCAGACGTCCAACGCCGCGGGCTTCGCGATCTGCTCGGACCGTCGAGCAAGGCGGCGCTCGAGGCGATCGGCCGGGGCGTCGATCCGGGAGAGGCGGCGAAGAACGGCACGACGAACGGCGCCGCCATGCGGATCGCCCCTATCGGCGTCGCAACCCCGGTCGAAGACGTCGTCTCTTTCGTCGACGCGGTCGAGACGGCGAGCCGCGTGACCCATAACACCGGGGAAAGCGTCGCGGCGGCGTCAGCTGTGGCGGCGATGGTCAGCGCAAGAATTGCGGGGGCGGATTTCGCGGCAGGTCTCGCCTGCGCACTGCAAGCGGCGGAAGAGGGACAGAAGCGCGGTTACCCCAACGGCGCAACAAATATCGCCAGCTACATTGCCCGCGCTGTCGAGTTCGCCGAAAACGGATTGGTGCTCGAGGCCTTCGCCGACGCCGTCGGCGTCTCCGTCGCCTCGCACGAATCCGTACCCGCGGCCTTCGGCATCCTGCGCTTGTCCGGCGACGATGTCTGGAAAGCCGCCGTCATGGCCGCGAATATCGGCGACGACACCGACACGATCGGCGCGATGGCCGGGGCGATGGCGGGCGCAGCGTCCGGCGCTTCCGCCCTGCCGAGCGACAAAACAGATCGCCTCCTGGCCGTCAACGCTCTGGCGCTGGACGACATCGTCGACGGGCTTCTGCGCTTACGCGAGGGCGCGCGGATGCGAATGTTGGGGGCAGCGCAATGACGGGATCCCCCCGGCTTCTCCAGCTCCATGGCGTGATCGTGGACCTCCTCTATAACGTGGTGGCCCTGCCGCCTTCGGGCGGAGAGGCGATCGTCACCGGTTTCCAGATTGCACCCGGCGGCGGCTTCAACGCCATGGTCGCCGCATCCCGCTCGGGTCTGCCGGTGAGCTACGGCGGCGCGGTCGGCGCAGGCCCGTTTGGCGATGTCGTCGCCGGGGCGCTGGCGCGGGAAGCCATTGAAACCCTCTTGCCGCGCGATCCCGATCACGATCAGGGATGCTGCGCCGTCATGATCGAGCCGTCCGGCGAACGCACCTTCGTCGCCAGCGAGGGCGCAGAAGGCCACGTCCGAAAGGCCGATCTGGACAATATTGTCGACAGCCGCTTCGAATGGGCGCTGCTCTCCGGATACCAGCTTCACTATCCGGGCTCCAGGGATGCTTTCGTCGGCTGGCTGCGCGAGCGAAAGCCCGTCCCGAACCTCGTCTTCGACCCATCGCCGGTCATCCAGGCAGTTTCCGCCGAGGCGCGCGAAGCGGCTTTGGCTCGCGCCGTGTGGATCAGCGCCAACCAAGAAGAGGCGGCTTTCCTCACAGGCAAGCCGGATCCCGCGGATGCGGCCGCCGCCCTGGCCCAGAACCGTCCGGAAAGCGGTGGAGCGCTGGTGCGCCTTGGCGCACGCGGTTGCGTGGTCGCCTGCGGCGGACGCGTGACGTCCGTTCCCGGCTACAAGGTGGACACGGTCGACACCAACGGCGCCGGCGACGCCCATATAGGAGCATTTGTCGCCGCGATGGCGCGCGGCGCTTCGCCGGAGGCCGCAGCACAGTACGCCAATATCGGCGCTGCGCTTTCCACCACGAAACACGGTCCGTCCACGGCTCCGGACCGGGCGGCGATCGATGAGATCCTTCGCTATCAAAAAGCCGGATGAGAAACGTCAACGACAACCAACAGGGAACCGAACCATGAATCATTTCAGGACTTTCGCAGCGGTCTCCGCGCTGATGATGACAACGACGGGCGTCCTTGCCGACGAAATCCGCGTGCTCAACTGGCAAGGCTACGGCACCGACCTCGGCTGGGCGGTCGAGGCCTTCGAGGAAGCGACCGGCGACACCGTTGTCCACGAATATTTCAATTCCGAACAGGAAATGCTCACGAAGCTGCGCACCAATCCAGGCGCCTATGACGTGGTTCTGATCAATGTGGCCTTCACGCCGCAGGCTCGCGAGGAAGGTCTGATCGCGCCCATCGACAAGTCAAAGGTCCCGAACCTCGCAGACGTGTCGCCGGACTTCGCCAACAACGACGCGCTCAATGCCGAAGGCGAACTCTGGGGCGTGCCGTGGACATGGGGGCTGACTTCTTTCGCCGTCAACACCCAGACCGTTTCCGAAATCCCGACGTCGATCCAGGTGCTTTGGGATCCGGCGTACAAGGGACGCGTCTCGATCCGCGACGACGCTCTGGAATCGGTTCAACTCGGGGCGCTCGCGACCGGTCAGAGCATCAACCAGATCGACGATCTCAATTCAGTCGAACAGAAACTGTCCGAACTGATGCCACAGATCCGCACCTTCTGGGGATCCGAGAACGACTGGAACCAGTTCATGGCCGCCGGTGAACTTGATCTCGCCACCTACTGGTCCGGTTCGGCGTCGCGCTCGCAGGCTTCTGGCCTTCCGGTTCAGTTCGTGGTGCCGGAAGAAGGCGCAATCGGCTGGCTCGATGGACTGTCGGTCCCGGCGACCTCCGAACACAAGGATGCAGCCTACGCTTTCATCAACTGGATGATCGATCCCGAATTCTATGTGCGCTGGGACAAGGAAGGCGCGCCGGCGTCGGCCAACGCCAAGGCGGCCGCGGCTCTTCCCGAAGACGCCTTCAACCGCCGGGTGCTCGGAGATCCGGAGGTCGCAGCCCGCGTCCAGTTCCAGAAGCCGGTTCCGGACGAAACGCGTGAACAGTATCTCGCCCTGTGGCAAAAGCTGAAGGCGGCCCAATAAGGTCCGTATCAGACCTCGGGGAGCGTCGCATGGCGAAAGCATGGACCCGCGACGGGCTGCGCGCTATGGCGCTCCTTTCTCCGGCCTATCTCTGGCTGACGGCGGCGGTGTTTCTGCCGCTGTCAGCCATGCTCTTTTACAGCCTGCTTTCGGATGTGCCCTTCGGGGGCGCGGAATGGCGCATAACGCTCGACAACTACCGGGCTTTTTTCGAAACCGGCACATACGCTGCGCTTTTATGGAAATCGATCCGCCTCGGCCTGACGGTGACGGTCGTGTGCATTCTGATCGGCTTTCCCTGCGCCTATGTGCTTGCCAAGACCATCCGCGGCCGTTCTCGCGAGGCGTTGTTCCTGCTCATCATCCTGCCCTTCTGGTCGAACTCGCTCGTCCGCATCTTCTCATGGGCGATCGTGTTGAGGGGAAACGGCGTTCTCGAACTTGCCGTCAACGCCGTCCTGCCTTTCGACATCCGGCTCAACCTGATGTTTACGCAGACCGCCGTCGTCATCGGACTGGTCCATTCCTATCTGCCGTACGTCATTTTGACGACCTATCTGGCGTTACAGGCGATCGACGACACGCTGATCGACGCCGCCCGTTCTATGGGGGCCGGCAAGCTGACGATCCTGAGGAGGCTGATCCTGCCCCTGTCCCTTCCCGGATTGCTCGCCGGCGCGGTTCTCGTCTTCGTGCCGGTCGTCGGCGCATTCATGGAGCCGCGCATTCTCGGCGGCCGTTTCGGCACCTACTATGGCACAGTGATCGAGGACCAGTTCGTCGCGGTTTTCAACTGGCCGCTCGGCGCGGCGCTTTCCTTCATCCTGCTCGCCGTGGTGCTACTCATACTGGCCTTGTCGAGCCCGATCCTCAGGAGGTCGCGGGCATGAGCGGCAATTGGCTTGCGCGGGCGGGCAAGATCTGGCTCGTCCTGATCCTGATTTTCCTCTATGCGCCGATCTTCATCATGGGCGCGATGTCCTTCAACGCCTCGCCTTTCTACCAGTTGCCATTTGAATTCTCGCTGAACTGGTATGCGGCCCTCTCCGAGAACGACGCAATTCGGACCGCCGCGATCCGGTCCGTCGGCATTGCGCTCGCCACGATGGTGATCGCGACCGCGCTCGGCACGGCGGCCTCGCTCGCATTCTTCCGATACGAATTTCGCGGCAAATTTATCCTGCAGACGCTGCTGTTCCCGCCGATCGCCATTCCCTGGCTGATTACCGGCACGGCAATGCTGATCTTCTTCTTCGGCATTGGTCTGGGCCGCGGCACGCCGTCGGTGCTGGTCGGGCATGTGGCGTTGGCTCTGCCCTATGTCATCGTCGTAGTGAGCGCGCGGCTCGCCACCTTCGACCGGACGCTGGAGGAGGCTGCCCGTTCGCTCGGTGCCGGGGCGTGGACAGTCACGCGGCGGGTCACCCTGCCATGGATCATGCCGGGGGTCGTCGCCGGCGCGCTGTTCGCCTTCGCGGTGAGCTTCGACCAGTTCGTCGTCTCCTATTTCCTGTCCGAGCCCGGCGACGCAACGCTTCCGGTGCTGATCTATACGTCGATCCGCAAGGGCTTCACGCCGGAGATCAACGCGGTCTCCACCATCATCATAATAATATCCATGGCGGTGATGCTCGTCGCCGCCCGCTTTTCCAATTTCGGGGGAGACCGCTGATGGCGGAGGTTTCGGTCGAGAATATCACGAAGACCTTCGGCGCGACAAAGGCGCTCGATTCGGTGTCGATGGATTTTCCGAATGGCGGGTTCTTCGCGCTACTCGGGCCGTCGGGAAGCGGCAAGACGACCCTGTTGCGCGTTATCGCCGGCTTCATTCTCGCCGACAAAGGGCATATCCGGATCGGCGGCGAGCCGGTGGAGCGCGTGCCGGTCGAAAGACGCGATATCGGCATGATGTTCCAGAACTACGCGCTCTTTCCCAACATGACGGTCGCCGACAATGTCGGATTCGGGCTGCGGGTGCGCAAAGTTGGAGCTGCAGAAGAGAAACGCCGCATCGCCGAAGCGCTGGAACTGGTGCAGATGGGTTCTCTCCGCGACCGCAAGCCGCACGAGCTCTCCGGCGGCCAACGGCAGCGCGTGGCGCTCGCCCGCGCCTTCGTCACCAATCCGCGCGTACTGCTCCTCGACGAACCGCTCTCGGCGCTCGACAAGGCGCTGCGCGTCGATATGCAGATCGAACTCAAGCGCATCCAGCGCGAGATCGGCATCACGACAATCTTCGTCACCCATGATCAGGAAGAGGCGCTGACGCTTTCCGACAAGATCGGCATCCTCCGCAATGGCCGCATGGTGCAGGCGGGCGCGCCGCGCGACGTCTACAATACGCCGGACAGCGTCTTCGTCGCAGAATTCCTGGGCGACGCCAACATCATTTCCGGAAAGGTGGAAGACGGCGCGCTCCGCATCGCCGGCGGCCACGCCATACGCATTCCAAAGGGCGCAGAGGACGCGAACACATTCGCCATCCGCTCCGAGGACATGGCGATCTCGCTTGAGGAACCGACCGGCGGAGACACAAACCGGATCCGCGCCGACCTGGTGCAGCGGGTCTTCGCCGGCGCCATGGCGACATGCATCGTCGAGATCGAGGACCGACGCATGAAAGTCATCGCGCGCGAACGCGACCTGCCTGCATTGCCGGACGAAGGTCCGGTCTGGCTGAGCTGGGAAACCGATCGGCTCAAGCCGGTGAAGGACGAATAGCAGCGACGCGTTATCGCCGGGTTCCGAATGGGAATTCAGTCACATTTGACCCGATTGCAATCACCAAAGACCCCGGACTTGAAATCAGCCGCTACTGTGATTACAAAGTAATTACATCAGGAGACTTGAGCATGAAGATCAATCTCGTATCCATCGGCAACTCGAAAGGAGTTCGCATCCCGGCGTCGATCGTCAAGGAATGTGGGCTTGGCGACGAGTTGGAAATGCGTGTGGAGGACGGTGTTATCATGCTTGCGCCGGTGCGAAGCCTGCGTGAAGGCTGGGCTGAATCCTTCAAGAAAATGGCGACGAACGGCGATGACGCCGCCCTCCTCGATGATGCACTTGAAAACGAATTCGACGCAGAAGACTGGACGTGGTGAAGCCGGTCCGGCAGTACGAGATTCATCTGGTCAATCTTGATCCGACGCAAGGATCGGAAATTCGCAAGACACGTCCATGCGTCGTTGTCTCACCCGATGAAATGAACCGCTATCTGCGAACCGTCATCATTGCGCCCCTGACTTCCACACAGAAGGACTATCCGTCCCGGGTCAATATCACCTTTCAGCGAAAAAAAGGCCAGGTCGTCCTCGATCAGATCAGGACCGTCGACAAGTCCCGCCTTACGAAGCGCCTTGGAACGTTGACGGACGCCCGCGCAAAGGATGTGGCAAGTCTATTGCAGGAAATGTTCGCCTACGGCTTTTGACGGAACACAGCCGCTCGGTTCGCGTTCCCGCTTCAGTTACCGAAGTGACGTAAATTTGGTACAATCAAGATGAACGACAACGACAATCAAGGAGGAGACGATGAAGGTATTTCAATGCGGAACGCTTGTTCCCGGCTGCAGCTGGCAAACCTCCGCCGAAGATGAGGCCGAGGTTGTTCACCGCGCTGTTGCGCACCTGAAGGCCGCGCACTCCGAAGGCGTTGTGCGCGAGACCATGGTGGAAAACATCAAGCAGCGCATCAGGCAGTCCGAAACGACCTCCTGACGACCAATTTTGAGATAGTGAATCCGGACACGTCTTCAGAGGAAGCCTCGGAGCGGCGTGCCCGGAGACATGAACTCAGCCAGCTTCCGTCCCGTACATCGCCAGGAATTCGGCCGTGGGCGGGATCGGCTTGATGATATCGATCAGGACGCCATTCGGATCCTGCGTTATGAAATGCCGCTGCCCGAACGGTTCGTCCCTGAGATCGAGGAGCATTTCCAGTCCATCCGACTTCATTTGGGCATAGACGGCGTCGACATCGTCCACTTCGAAATTGAGCAATACGCCCGACGCCCGGCCCCGTCCGGAAGCCGGGATCGTTTCGTGATCGCCTTGCAGTATCGCCAGGTTGACGGCGTCATCCTCGCTCGACTGGAGATGGATGTACCAGTCGCTGTCGAAGACGGGCCGGAGCCGCAGATGCGTCCGGTAGAACTCGGCGGTTCCCGCGACGTCGTCCGTCATGAGAACCGGATAGTACTGGTTGGATTTCACGGCTTTCCTCGCTTTCGCAAAAAGAATACAGTCTGTATGTATATTTGAATTAACATACAGGCTGCATGTATGCAAGAGCTTCCGACCCCTCGCACGAACCGCGAGCGCACCGAGACGACCACCTCCGCCCTGATCGCTGCGGCGAGAGATCTGTTTCTGTCAAAGGGATATGCCGGCACGGGAACGCCGGAGATCGTGAAAAAGGCGGGCGTCACGCGCGGCGCGCTTTATCACCACTTTGAGGACAAGAAGGCATTGTTCGCCGCGGTGGTCGAGGCGGAGCTTTCAGCGGTCGCCGATCAGATCGAACGCGCAACGCCCGAAGCGGCGGTGCCCTTTGACGCCCTCGTCGAAGGGGGACACGCTTTCTTCGATGCAATGGCCGTGGAGGCAAGAACCCGTCTGATCCTGATTGAGGCGCCGGCGGTTCTCGGCTGGGAGAAGTTGCGCGACATGGACCGCAAACATGGGGGCCGAACCCTGCATGAGGGCCTCGACGCAGCAATGAAAGAAGGCGTCATCGCAAAGTTGCCGCTCGAAACGCTGGCGACCATGCTGTCGGCGCTCTTCGACCGCGGCGCGCTGGCCATCGAAAGCGGCGCAAACCCCGGCGAGGTTCAGCAGGTAATCGCGGCGATTTTCGATGGACTGAGAAGCTGACTCAGGCCACTTTGTCTTCCCGATCAAGATATCGGCGCAGGGCGTCGCTCACGACTGTATTGAGATTTAGCCCGCGCCGTACGGCAAAGAGCATGGCGCGGCGATGCAAGTCACGTCCGGGACGCACATTGAAACTGCCCTTCAGCGGCATATCGGGTTTGCGTCCTTCCGCTTCACACAGCGCCAGATAATCATCCACCGCCTCCCTGAAGGAAGCCTTCAGGCCTTTCGCATCTACGCCTTCATAGGTCACCAGATCGCGAATGAACTCCAGTCGACCGTGAAAAACTTCATCCTCGTCGCTGAATTCGACAGAGCCGAGATAGCCCTTGTATTCCAGCATCGTACTCATATCAGCTTTTCCTCAGACAGCACGCGCAGCACTTCATCGATAACGTACATTTTGACGATGTTGCCCGGGTGAGGTTTGTGCAACGCGATTACCGGCGCCGTGTCGTGAATAAACCGCCGACGGGAGCCCCCCGTCTTTCCTGCCTGGGCCTCACTGTATCCGACATCCCGAAGCAAGCGCACCAATTCTTCCCATGTGAAGTCCTTAGGTCTGCCCTTCAGCCGACCGACCAGCTTTTCCCGCCGACTCATATCGCCCCTTGTCTGCACGGTCATTACAGACCTGCAATATGGGATCAAACCAACGGAATTGCAACTAAAAACAGTTGCACGTGATGATGGACAAGTAACTGTCCAATTCACTGCTCTTCAGCAAGCTCGAGGGCATAGTGTCTGAAGGACCATCAAGCGGCTTCCTTTCCTGCAACTCTCCGCTTATGGTCTGCAAAGTTTCAACCGACCCTGCGAACCGATGTTCTGGAAAAGCAGCCCCCCTCTCGATAAAGACGATCTTGAGTGGCAGCTCGAATGCTGGGGCTGGCTTCTGTCCAATTTTGGCGGATTGGAAGCTCTCGAAGACACACCGATGATCCTGCCCACGGGCGCCTTTTTCGCGCCGTCAGAAAGCCAGGGGCATGATCGCGCGCAGGTTCTGTTTGAGACCATCGCTCGCTACATGTCCGTCGATCCAGGCGAGTTCGATCTTGTCCCTCAGGATGAATCGATTGATCCCAAGCTCGGCGACCTTGCGATCGTGCAGAACGCCCCGTCGTCGCCCGCCGGCA
This sequence comes from Hoeflea sp. CAU 1731, assembly GCF_039888615.1. Classification (NCBI taxonomy): domain Bacteria; kingdom Pseudomonadati; phylum Pseudomonadota; class Alphaproteobacteria; order Hyphomicrobiales; family Rhizobiaceae; genus Hoeflea; species Hoeflea sp. CAU 1731. The sequence goes on from NZ_JBDQQS010000007.1 coordinate 111,612, forward strand.
CGTTTCAATTCGGTGCGGACCAGCGGTTGCGCGTCACCTACGACCCGGAAAGCGTCGAAAGGCCGATGGAACTCATCGCCACGCTTGCGCACGAAATCTGTCACGCAATTCTATTCACCACCGACGACGAACCACCGGGCGGCGGCGATTGTGAGGAGTTCGCGACCGATCTGGCCGTGACGTTTTTCGGTTTCGGAGTTTTCGCCGCCAACAGCGCTTTCGAGTTCCGGCAATTTTCCGACGGTGTGACGCAGGGGTGGTCGACGCGGCGCCAGGGCTATCTGACGGAGGCGGAGTGGGGCTTTTCTCTCGCTACTTTTCTCAGCCTGAAGGAAGAAGGCGTGGAGACGGCCCTCAAATATCTCAAGCCGGCCCTCGCAACCCACCTGAAGAAATCGTTGAACTATCTCAACAGCAATCCGGATCTCCTGGCTCCCCTCAAGAGCGGTCACGGAAACGAAGCGTCAGCCGGCCTGTAAGCCGGGTTTTGTATGGCAACGCCATGGATATGGAATTGCGTGGCAACCATTCCTCTGGGACAGGATTTGCATCCTGCCTCTAGCGACCAACCCGGGCGACGACCCGGAAACGGGCCCGGACTTGCGTCCTCGCCACCCCTATTCGGTCTTGCTCCCGGTGGGGTTTGCAATGCCGTTCCTGTTGCCAGCAACGCGGTGGGCCCTTACCCCACCCTTTCACCCTTACCCCGCCGGTATTCAGGTCCGCGACAGGACCGGAATACAGGCGGGGCGGTTTACTTTCTGTGGCACTTTCCCTGGGGTCGCCCCCGCCGGATGTTATCCGGCACCGTGTTTCCGTGGAGCCCGGACTTTCCTCACCGCGGACCGAAGTCCGAAGCGCGGTTGCCCGGCCGGCTGACGGCTTCCTGATAGCCGAGACTGCATTGCTTGACCAGTCCCGGCGTCAGGCGCCGCGGTTAAGGGATATCAGCCGAGGATATTCTTCACCTTGGAGCAGTAGCCGGCGGAAATCTTGTTCATCCGCTTGGCGGCGTGTCCGGCGTTGTAGCGCAGGATGGTGCCGCAGGTGTCTCCACCGGACAGCTTGTGCGCGCCGCCGAGATATTTCATGCCGTATTTCAGGTTGGTGTCCGGATCATAAAGACCGGACTTCGAACCCTTGTAGCCCATGCCGCGCGCGGTCTGGAGCTTGATCTGCATCAGGCCGATCTCGCCGGCGCGGCCACGGGCCTTCGCGTTGAAATTGCTCTCAACCTTCACCACGGCGTGCGCAAGATCGACAGGAACGCCTTCGCGCCTTGCATGCGCCCTGATCATATTGCTGTAATTGCTGTTGAACTTCTTGGTTTCTTCAGTCTTCGGCTGAAGCGCATTGTTCAATGCTTTTCCAATAGATGAGAGAGTAAGGGTATTCTTCTCTTCCTTCTTGGCGTCTCCGGCATAGGCGGCGCTTCCCATAGTCACCGCCAGAACACAACAAACCGCTGACGCGAGCACTCGGTACTTTTTCATTCATGACTCCAGATCAAAAGTCGGAAATCCGGGTCCCTCCAGCAACCGGTTTCCAGACAGTAAAAAAAGCCGCCAACGCAAAACCCTATGGCGGCTGCAGGTTTGAGCAGGTGGTTCTAGTGGAGAATTTCCGGGAATGGTGGCGGCGCGTTCAACTTGTGTTACACGCAGTAAGCGGACTTGCAGTTTGGCGCGGATTCCATGCTTATTTCGCCATGGACGGCAGCGCTGCAGTCAGCCGGTAGAGGGTTTCGATGGTCGCCGCGTCCGCCACGCCATCGACCTTCGACGGTCGGAAATGCTGTTGAAACGCATAAACGACGGCGCGCAGGTCATCGTCAAATTCGCCTGTAACTTCAGCATTATAGCCGTAAAATGACAGCATCGCCTGCAGCGCCTCGACAGGCTGACCCCGGTCGCCCGCCTGCAGAAAGCGTCCGCCGACTGCCTGCGACGGATCGACCCAATGCCCTACTCCTGCGTCGAAAAGTGAACTCCAGGGGAATTTTTCCCCCGGATCGACCTTTCTGCCGGGCGCGACATCGCTGTGACCAAGGACACGATCAGCCGGGATCGCCCACTTTGCGACACATTTACGACAAAGTTCGATAACCGAACGAATTTGTTCCTTGGAAAAATCCGGATAATCGTAGGCGTGCCCCGGATTGGCGATCTCGATTCCGATCGATCGCGAGTTGATATCCGTCTCGCCGCGCCAGAAGCTCCTGCCCGCGTGCCAGGCCCTTTTATTCTCCGCAACCATCTGGATGATACGGCCGTCTTCGTGCACCAGATAGTGAGACGACACCTGCGATTCCGGATTGCACAGCCAGGCTTGCGCCTTTTCCGTCGATTCCATGCCGGTATAGTGAAGGATGACCGTGTCCACGGATTTTCCGTGCGCCCTTTCTCCGAAATTCGGAGACGGACAGACCTCGGCGTCCGCAAAATCCGCCGCAAATGAAACCCCGTGAGCAGCCGTCATGCGGCCTTGCGCTCCTTCTCGATATCCGCGAAAGCCACGTTGAGCGCGCTCATCCGGTCATTGGCGATCGCCAGGAACTCTTCCGGAACGCCGCGCGCCGTCAGCCGGTCCGGATGGCTTTCAGCCGCCAGTCGTCGATAGCGTCGCCGGATCTCCTCGAACGGCGTATCCCGTGTTACACCCAGAACCGCGTAGGGATCCCTCACGGAAGCATAGCTGTGACGCGCGACGATCTGTTCGAAGCGATCTTCGTCGATCTGAAAAATATCCGCAATGCGTGCCAGAAAGGCCAGTTCCTTCTCGTGAATGACGCCGTCTGCCTTGGCGATGTGGAACAGTCCGTCGAGAATGTCTTCGAGAACAAGGCAGTTGGCTTCGCCTGTTCCGCACAGGCTCGCCATCCTGGCGGCGTAGGTCTCGTAGCCGGCGATATCCTGCTTGGCGAGATTGTAGAGCCTGGAGACGTTGCGCGATTCGCTTTCGGAAATCTCGAAAATGTCCTGGAACGCGATCACCTCGTCGGGCGTAACCACCCCGTCGGCTTTCGCCATTTTGGCCGAAAGCGCAATCATCGCGATCGAAAACGCCACGCGCCGCCGGGTTTCGGGATCACCCTCTAGCGCCGTGCGCACAATTTCGATTACTCCGGACAACGCGCCGGACGTAGCGTTGCCGATCAGGTCGCCAAGTTTCGAAAAGATGGACATATCCGCTGTTTAGACGATTTCGCACTGCAATGCGAGTGTCGCACAACGCACACGCGCAATTGCCTCGGCAAGCGCCGGCGGTTATGCACGGGGCGAGGCAATCATTCATCCTCTCGATGGCTGCGAAAGGACAAGCGACATGGTGGGCAAGTGGGAATTCTGGATAGACCGCGGCGGCACATTCACCGACGTCATCGGACGGTCGCCGGATGGAAGCCTGATCCAGAAGAAGCTCCTGTCGGAGAACCCGCAAGCCTATCGGGACGCCGCCATCAAGGGCATCCGTGACCTCATCGGCGTCGGCGCTGACGATCACATTCCCTCCGGCGTGATCGGCGACGTGAAAATGGGCACGACCGTCGCCACCAATGCGCTGCTGGAGCGCAAGGGCGATCGTACGCTACTCGTCATCACGAAAGGCTTTCGCGACGCTCTGCGCATCGCCTACCAGGCGCGGCCGGACATTTTCGCCAAGGAAATCATCCTGCCGGAACAACTTTACGATCAGGTCGTCGAGATCGCCGAACGGGTGCGCGCCGACGGCGCCGTCGAGGCGGCGCCGGACGCAGCGGCGATCCGGCCCGAACTCGAAAAGGCCTACCGAGACGGCATCGACGCGGTCGCCATCGTCTTCATGCATTCCTGGAACTATCCGGACCATGAACGGACCGTCGCCGAAATTGCCCGCGAGATCGGCTTTTCGCAGGTTTCCGTGAGCCACGAGGTCTCGCCACTCGCCAAGCTCGTTGGACGCGGCGACACGACGGTGGTCGACGCCTACCTTTCGCCCATCCTGCGGCGTTACGTCAACGAGGTCGCAAGCGAACTCGGCGCCGGCGAAGCGGGCGCCGAGGACACCCCGACCCTGAAGTTCATGATGTCCTCGGGCGGCCTGACAACCGCGAAGCTGTTTCAGGGAAAAGACGCCATCCTTTCCGGCCCGGCCGGCGGCGTCGTCGGCATGGTCGAGACAGCGGCGCTGGCCGGCTTCGAACGCGTCATCGGCTTCGACATGGGCGGCACCTCGACGGATGTCGCGCACTATAACGGCCGTTACGAGCGCGCCTTCGACACCGAAGTGGCGGGGGTGCGCATCCGCGCCCCGATGATGGATATCCACACCGTGGCCGCCGGCGGCGGCTCGGTGCTTCACTATGAGTCCGGCCGGTTCCAGGCGGGACCCGATTCCGCGGGCGCCGATCCGGGCCCGGCCTGCTACCGTCGCGGCGGACCGCTGGCGGTGACGGACGCCAATGTCATGCTCGGCAAGCTGCAGCCGGATTTCTTCCCCGCGATCTTCGGTCCGGACCAGGACCAGCCCCTCGACAGCAACGTCGTGGCCAGCCGTTTCGCCGAACTGGCGCAAAGCATCGGCGACGGCAAGACGCCGGAGGAAATTGCCGAGGGCTTCATCACGATCGCGGTGGAAAACATGGCGAACGCCATCAAGAAGATCTCCGTGCAGCGCGGCTATGACGTGACGAAGTACCTGCTCAACTGCTTCGGCGGCGCCGGCGGACAGCACGCCTGCCTTGTCGCCGACGCGCTGGGCATGGAGGCAATTCTCATTCACCCTTTCTCGGGCCTGCTTTCCGCCTACGGCATAGGACTCGCAAGCCTCTTTTCCACGCGCCAGCAGGCGCTGGTCAAACCGCTGGACGAAAGTTCCGTCGCCGATGTGGAGGCGCTTGTCGAACGCCTGTCCGGGGAAACCGCCGAAGAGTTGCGCGCGCAGGGCGTCGCCGATCAGGACATGCGCTGGCGGCCGCAATTGCATCTGCGCTACGACGGAACGGACACCGCCCTGCCCGTCGATTTTACGAGCCGTTCCTTCTCGGATGCGCGCAGCGCTTTCGAAACCGCCCACAAGGCGCAATTCGGGTTCATCTACGACGCCAAGCCCGTGGTGGTGGAAGCCGTCGCGGTGGAAGCGACCGAAACACGCGGCCCGAGCGCAGCAGAGACCGGACAGGAACTGGCGCTGCGCGACATCGCGTCAGACCGTGTCCGGCCGGTCTTCTCCGGCGGCAAGTGGCATGACGCCGCCATCGTCCGGCACGACGAGCTGTCTCCCGGCGCTCGGCTCAGCGGGCCAGCCCTCATCATAGAGAAAAACCAGACGATCGTCGTCGAGCCCGGCTGGCAGGCCGAAATCAACGCCTGCAATCATGTCGTCATGCGCCGCCGCGAAAAGAAGCAGCGGCAGCAGGCGATCGGCACGAGACAGGCCGATCCGATCCTGCTCGAAGTCTTCAACAACCTCTTCATGTCGATCGCCGAGCAGATGGGCGTGACGCTGCAGAACACCGCCCATTCCGTCAACATCAAGGAGCGGCTCGACTTCTCCTGCGCGGTCTTCGACAGCAGCGGAGCGCTGGTCGCCAATGCGCCGCACATGCCGGTCCATCTCGGCTCCATGGACCGTTCGGTCGAAACCGTCATCCGGCTGAACAAGGGAAAGATCAGGCCGGGCGACGTCTTTGCGCTCAACGCGCCCTACAATGGCGGCACCCACCTGCCCGATATCACCGTGGTGACGCCGCTCTTCGACAAGGCTGGCGAAGAAATCCTCTTCTATACCGCGTCGCGCGGCCACCATGCCGACATCGGCGGCACGGCGCCTGGTTCAATGACGCCGCTTGCGACGACCGTCGACGAGGAAGGCGTGCTGATCGACAATTTCCTGATCGTCGATCAGGGCCGCTTCCGCGAGAAGGAACTGGTCGACCTGTTGACCGACCACCCCTACCCCGCCCGCAACACGTTCCAGAACGTCGCGGACCTGAAAGCCCAGATCGCGGCGAACGAAAAGGGGATCGCCGAACTGCACAGGATGGTCGCCGATTTCGGCCTCGACGTCGTTCAGGCCTATATGGGCCACGTCCAGGACAACGCCGCCGAGAGCGTGCGCGAAGTCATCGACGCGCTCTCCGACTGCGAATACGAATATCCGACCGACACCGGCCAGGTCATCAAGGTGAAGATCAGCGTCGATCGGGAAGAGCGCACGGCGACGGTCGACTTCACCGGCACGTCGCCGGTCATGAAGAACAATTTCAACGCGCCTGAGCCGGTCACGCGCGCCGCCGTGCTCTACTGTTTCCGGGTGATGGTCGAAGGCTCGATCCCGATGAACGCCGGCTGCCTGCGGCCGATCAACATCGTGCTGCCCGACGAATGCATGCTGAAGCCCTCCTGGCCGGCCGCTGTCGTCGCCGGCAACGTCGAAACATCGCAGCATGTCACCAACGCGATCTTCGGCGCGCTCGGCGCGCTCGCCAACAGCCAGGGCACGATGAACAATCTCACCTTCGGCAATGACCGCTACCAGTATTACGAGACAATCTGCTCCGGCTCTCCGGCTGGAAGAATGAACAACGGCCGCGGCTTTTCCGGAACTTCGGGCGTGCACGTCCACATGACCAATTCGCGGCTCACCGACCCGGAAATCCTGGAAATGCGCTTTCCCGTGCTTCTCGAGGATTTCCGCATCCGTGAGGGCTCCGGCGGCCGCGGCGCCTTCAAAGCCGGCGACGGCACCCGGCGCACAATCCGTTTCCTTGAAAAAATGGAGTGCGCGATCCTGTCGTCCCACCGCAACAGGCCACCACAGGGGATGGACGGCGGCGGCGACGGTCAGGTCGGCAAAACGGAGGTCCGTCGTCGCGACGGCACTGTCGAGGAACTGAAGGCCTGCGACCAGACGGAACTCGAGGTCGGCGAGGCGGTAATCCTGACGACGCCGACCTCGGGGGGATATGGGGAAGTATCATGACTGAGGACCGAATGCGCTGGATAATACAAATCAAGCAGCTTCGAGAAGAGCATGGCTTCAGCATATATGAGGCTGAGCGAATGGCGTTCGGCTCCGAAGAATGGTGGAGATGGACCGAGCGGCGGATAAACAGCGACAAACAATGCCGGAAAATGGCGCTGTTCCACATCAAACACCACGGAGAAAAATCACTCATCGTGGAAGAAGCCGGCAGGCTGAAAGTCAAGAAACCCGACTGAATACAGGAAGCGTTGCGAGAAGCAGGATGCGATATGTCATTGCGCTGGACACCACGCTTCGGTTGTGTCGCGAAAACTTGATCCCGCCAGCCAGTAAGCTGGTCGCGCCGGCTCTGTTGAGATCCCAGATGCTTTCGCAGCTCTACGCATCGGTTCGTCGCGGGGAAATCGATCGCAAAACCGCAAATCTCCAACTCGATCACTTGAGAACGCTGAAGGTTCGTCTTCTTGGCGACCGCGTTCTGCAGAAAGCCGCATGGGATATCGCCGCGCATTTTGATTGGAATGACACCTTCACCGCCGAGTACGTGGCGCTCACGAAGTTGCAAGCGGATGCTTTTATCACTCTGGACGATGATCTTGCCCGATCCCTGGACGGGATTGTGCCGCTGGCTCCGTTTGAAAGTTTAATGGACACGTAGACGGTCCCCAAAGCGACTTTGACGCCCACTTGATTGCTTTCTGGCGTCGGATACGCGCGTTTCACATCGATTCGTTCGTCAAAAACATTGCAATGTGTCCGGGCAATGGGTAGCGGCGACAGGCCGGAGCCGTCGGCATCGAGACCAACGATTCTCATTTGAAATTCAACATTTTCAATATCTTGCACTCATTCCACCCCACCGTCACCATTCTGTCACCGATATGTCATGTCGATGTCACCGCCCGGAGGTACCCGCTCGGAAATGACGGAATGCGGGGAATTGCAGCATGTCGGATATCGCCACGGAATCGGGTTTTGTACTTAGCGGCAATCGCCATCTGGGAAAGGCGCTTTACCAGAACAGGGCCTATACGAAGGAAGGATTGTCGGAGCGACTCTTCGCGCTGCTCTTTACCGGGCTCGTCTATCCGCAGATCTGGGAAGACCCGAAGGTCGACATGGAAGCCATGGCGCTGTCCGAAGGCCACCGGATCGTCACCATCGCGTCTGGCGGCTGCAATGTGCTCGCCTACCTCACCGCGCGACCGGAAAGCATTGACGTCGTCGATCTGAACAAGGCGCATATTGCGCTCAACCGCATGAAGCTCACCGCCATGCGGCGCCTGCCGGGCCACAGCGAGGTCCTGAGCTTCTTCGCCAGGGACAACCAGCGTGGCAACTCGGCCATCTACGACAGGCACGTCGCGCCGCATCTCGATCCGGCGTCGCGATCCTATTGGGAGCGGCGGACCATCAAGGGCCGTAGGCGCATCGAAGCCTTCAACGGCAACTTCTACAAGGGCGGCCTTCTGGGCTGGTTCATTGCAACCGGCCACCTGATCGCCCGTCTGCACGGCGTCGACCCGGCCGAAATCATGCAGTCCGGCAGCCTGCGCGAGCAGCGGCGGTTCTTTGACGACCGTCTCGCGCCGCTGTTCGAAAAGCCGCTCGTCAAATGGATGACAGGTCGCAAGGCGTCGCTGTTCGGCCTTGGCATTCCACCCGCGCAGTATGACGAACTGCTCGCCGGCGAAGACACCATGGCCGCAGTCCTGAAGACGCGGCTCGAGAAACTCGCCTGTCACTTCCCCCTGAACGAAAACTACTTCGCATGGCAGGCCTTCGCGCGCCGCTATCCGGAGCACGGCGCGGCGGAACTGCCGGCCTACCTACAGGAAGACCACTACGAGACGATCCGCGATCTGGCCGATAACGTCTCCGTCAATCATATCGGCTTCACCGATTTCCTCAGACACAAGCCCGCCGCGTCCCTCGACCGCTATGTGCTGCTCGACGCCCAGGACTGGATGAGCGACGCGCAACTCAACGAACTCTGGTCGGAAATCACGCGCACGGCCGACGCCGGCGCGCGCGTCATATTCCGCACCGCCGGCGCCCCGACCATTCTGCCGGGCCGCGTCGACGCCGCCATCCTCGACCAGTGGCGCTACCGCGAGACTGAATCCGAAACCTGTTGCCGCCGGGACCGGTCGGCGATCTATGGCGGCTTCCATCTTTACGAGAAGCGCGCCTCATGAGTTCGGCCGCCCATGCGGAGCTGATGGACGGGACCTATCGTCATCAGCGGCATATCTACGACCTGTCACGAAAATATTACCTGCTTGGCCGCGACCGGATGATCGAGGCGATGGAAATGCCCCGGGGCGCGGACGTTCTGGAGCTCGGATGCGGAACGGGCCGCAACCTTGCAGCCGTTGCGAAACGCTGGCCCAACGCCCGCCTGCACGGGCTGGACATCTCGTCCGAGATGCTGGCTTCGGCGCACAATACGGCGCGACGTTCAGGTCTGGAGATGAGGCTGGTGCAGGGCGACGCCTCCGGCTTCGAACCGGAAGCGCTGTTCGAAAAGCCCCGTTTCGACCGGGTTTTCATTTCCTATTCGCTGTCGATGATACCCGCCTGGGAAGAGACGATCGACGCCGCAATGGCTGCGCTGTCGCCGCAGGGCTCCCTGCACATTGTGGATTTCGGTCAGCAGGAACGGCTGCCGTCCCTCTTCCGATCCGCGCTTCACGCCTGGCTCGCGCGCTTCCACGTTAACCCGCGAGCAACCCTTTTCGATGTAGTACAGGGCAAGGCCGAAAAGGCCGGATTGAAGGCCAGAAGCGAACGGCTCTACCGCGGTTATACTTGGCACATGATTGTCTCGCAGGCTTGAATACGCCTTTTCACTGACGAGAATCTGCATTATTACTGCCAGAGCCGGTTATCGCCAACCGAATTGGACGGTTCGCCATGCGTCGACGCGCGCTCATTTTCGCACCCCTGCTTTTCATGCTGGCGGCATGCACCACATACGAATACAGCTTCGACGACATCACGGCGCCGTCGCCGATGCGCTATGGCGACAGGGACCCGCAGAATTTCGGCAAGAACCATCCGGCCCGCCATGAGGTGCATGGCATCGACGTGTCCAAATGGCAGGCGGACATCGACTGGCGCAAGCTGCGCAAATCCGGCATCGACTTCGCCTATATCAAGGCGACGGAAGGCGGCGACCTGAAGGACGACCGTTTCGACGAGTACTGGCGCAAGTCCAGGCAGGCCGGCATTCCGCGCGGCGCATATCATTTCTACTATTTCTGCACGACGCCGGAAAAGCAGGCTGCATGGTTCATTCGCAACACGCCGAAGGAACGCGGCGCCCTGCCGCCGGTGCTCGACATCGAATGGAACCACGCCTCGCCCACATGCAAGAAACGCCCAGACCCCGCCACAGTGCGCAGGAACATGAAAATCTTCATGGACCGCGTCGAGGCGCATTACGGCCGCAAACCGATGGTCTACACGACGGTGGATTTCCATCGTGAAAACCTGGTGGGTCACTTCTCCGATTACACCTTCTGGGTCCGTTCCGTCGCCGATCATCCCGACAACATCTATGCCCAGCGCGACTGGCATTTCTGGCAATACACGGGAACCGGCATCGTGCCCGGCATCCAGGGCGACACCGACATCAACGTCTTTGCAGGCGACCGCAAGGACTGGCTCAAGTGGGTTTCCGCTTCCGCGCTCTGAGCGCGGCCACAATCCTACGACAAACAGACCGCCACCCTTTCGGAGGAATTCATGATTCGCCTGAACAGACTCGCCGCAGCAACCGCCCTGATCTTCGCCTGCCAGTTCGCGACAGGCATCGCTCAGGCGCAGACCTGCGGGGGCGATCTCGGCTCCTTCCTCGCGGGCGTCAAGCAGGAAGCGGTTGCAAAAGGCGTGCCGCCGCGCGTCGCAGACCAGGCGCTCGCCAACGCGCGCATCGACAAGACGGTGCTGAGCCGCGACCGGGCCCAGGGCGTCTTCAAGCAGACATTCCTGGAATTCTCCAAGCGCTCCGTCAGCGGCTACCGCATGCAGCACGGCAAGGCGAATATGGGCAAATACGCCAACGTTTTTGCGCAGGCCCAGCGGGAATATGGCATACCGCCGGAAGTCATCACCGCCTTCTGGGCGCTGGAGACAGATTTCGGCGCGGTCCAGGGCGATTTCAACACCATGAACGCCCTGGTGACGCTCGCCCATGACTGCCGCCGGCCGGAACTCTTTCGTCCGCAACTGATCGCCGCGATCGAGATGGTCCAGCACGGAGATCTCGATCCGGCCAGGACGACGGGCGCCTGGGCCGGCGAGATAGGCCAGGTGCAGTTGCTGCCGGAAGACATAATCCGCTACGGCCGCGACGGCGACGGCGACGGGCACGTCAATCTGAAGACAAGCGCGCCAGACGCCATCCTCACGGCGGCGGCTTTCATCCACCATCTCGGATGGCGACCGAACGAACCATGGATGCAGGAAGTCACGGTTCCGTCCAATCTCGACTGGTCAAAAGCGGGAATCGACCAGACCCTGCCCGTCAGCCAGTGGCAGGCCATGGGAATAAAGGCCCGGAACGGCGCTTTTCCGTCGGGCTCGCTACCGGCCTCCCTGCTTATGCCGCAGGGCCGCAAGGGACCGGCGTTTCTGGTCTATCCGAATTTTGCGATCTATCTGGAATGGAACCAGTCCCTCATCTACACCACGACGGCCGCGTATCTTGCGACCCGTCTCGGCGGCGCCCAGCGTTATGACGCCGGCAATCCGGACCCCGGCCTGAGCGACGCCCAGATGAAGCAGCTGCAGACCATTCTCCAGTCGCGCGGCTACGATGTCGGCAAGATCGACGGCATTCTCGGCAGCGGAACGCGCAACGCCGTCCAGCAGGAACAGCTTCGGCTTGGAATGCCGGCCGACGCCTGGCCGACGCCGGAACTCCTGTCACGGCTGCAATAATCGGTCAGTCGACCTTTTCCCCGGTCTTGTCCGGTTCCACGGCGGCGTTCTTTCCGGGTTCGGCGTCCTTCGCCGCGGCCTGCTCCATACGCGCCGCGCGGCGGTGGTAAGCGGCAAGCCGCACAGCGCGGTAACGCAGCCGCGTATGGAATATCGCCACATCGACCACCATGCGGCCACGCTGCATCTCCTCGATCTCGCGCGCATAGGCCTCGCGAAGCGCAACGCGATAGGACGTGATGTGCGACGCAGCAACGTTCTCTATGCGATGCATGAGCCCCGCCCAGACAGGCGAAACCAGCAGCGATATGGCGGTCACGGCGATCGCCAGCCGATAGGTGTCGTCGTGCAGAATATGCGCGCTCATCCCGGCCGCCGCCAGCACGAAGGAGAATTCGCCGATCTGCGCCATGGACAGGCCGGCGACCAGCGCCGTGCGGGGATCAGACCCCGTCATGCGCAGGAGAGCGATATTCAGCACCGACTTCGCGGCGATCACGACCAGGCAGGCCAGCAGCACAATCAGTAGATTGTCCCAGATGAACCACAGATCGATCAGCAGTCCGATCGACAGGAAGAATATGACGAGAAGCACGCTCTGTATCGGTTCGATGACCGGTATGACGCGGCTTCTGAGCGTCGAGTTGCCGATCAGGATTCCCGCCAGGAAAGCGCCGTATACGGGCGATAATCCCGCAAGACTCGAAAGCGAAGCGGCGGTGAAGCAAATCGCCAGCGCCCCGACCGCGACGATTTCCACATTGCGCTCGATCTTCTCGGTATAGGGCACGCGCAGTTTCCCGCGCGAACCGAGCCACCACAAAAGGCCGCCGAGGAGCCCCACCGAGATCACGATCTTCAGTGTGACGACCGTATAGTTGACGGACTCGCCCCCAAAACTCGACGCGAAGACCAGCATCGGCACCACGGCGAGGTCCTGGGCGATGAGCACGGCGATCGCCACCCGGCCTTCTTCGCCGCGCAGCACGCCCATCTCGTCCAGCATCTTCATCGCCACAACGGTGCTGGAAAGCGCGATGATGAAGCCGAGGATGATGCCTTCTGCAATCGACGAACCGATCGCGTAACCGATCAGCAGCCCGACCGAAACCGCCGCCGCGATTTGTCCGCCGCACACAAGAACCGCCTGTTTGAGCGTGAGTACAAACGCCTTGAGCGACAACTCGATACCGATGAAGAACAACAGCACCAGAACGCCCATTTCCGCCAGCACGTTGACGTAGGTGGAGCTGGGGATGACCCCGAAACCTGTCGGCCCCAAAGCCATGCCTGCAAGTATGAAGCCGACGAGCGGCGGCTGACGCAGTATGATCAGGCCCAGTCCCAGGAGGCCCGCGATCGCAGCGACAAAGGCGATATTGCTGAGTGCGGCGCCCTGTGCTGCATGTTCGGCGGCGGCTGCATGATCCATCTTGCGGGTTTCGGCTCCTTTCGCAGATGCACACTTGCAAGTCTTGCACGCCGTTTTGCGCACGACAAGTGATCTCGTGTCTTAGGATCATGATTTCGTTGCTTTAATTGTGGCCTTTAAAACAGCAACGCCTGATATGAAGAGCAAGAAGCGGATTGTTTCAATTACAGGTCTGATTAAGGTCAAACGCTGCAAAGCAAGAGAGACTCATGCAAAATCGATTGACGCTTTCCACCTGGCTGATGCTTGTCACCCTCGGGCTGATCTGGGGCGCCTCGTTCTTTTTTGCGCGGATCGCCGTTGTCTGGATACCGCCGCTCACCCTGGTTTTCCTGCGCGTGGTTCTGGCGGCGATCGCGCTTCATCTGTACCTGCAAGGGCGAAACGGGCTTTATCGGATACTTGCAGCGCGTTGGCGCTCCTTTCTTGTTCTCGGCGCAATCAACAACGTCATCCCGTTTTCGCTGATCTTCATGGGCCAGACACAAATCGGCGCAGGCCTGGCGGCGACTCTCAACGCAACCACCCCGCTCTGGACCCTTGTCATCGCAAATGTCCTCACCGAAGACGAAAAGATGACGACGACAAAGATATTGGGATGCGTCCTTGGCCTTGTCGGCATGCTGGTTCTGACAGGCCCGTCGGCGCTCTCCGGTTTCGACGCCCATATCTGGGCCCAACTCGCCATTGTCGGCGCCGCCGTCAGCTACGGATTTGCAGCGACATTCGCCAAATCGTTTCGCGGCGTGGCGCCCACAGTCATCGCCACCGGACAGCTGAGCGCGTCATCCATCATCATGATTCCGCTGATCTGCGCCATAGACCAGCCATGGACGCTCGCCTTTCCGCCCATCGAGGTTGTCAGCGCCATTGTCCTCCTGGCGGTGCTGTCGACATCGGTCGCCTACATTCTGTATTTCCGCATTATCGCAGACGCCGGTGCCACCAACGGATCGCTGGTCACGCTGCTCGTCCCGCCCAGCGCCATCCTGCTGGGCGTCCTGTTTCTCGGGGAAACGCTCACGACCCACGCCGCGCTCGGCCTCGCCCTGATTGCGGCCGGACTACTCGTCATTGATGGAAGGTTGTTCCGCAAGCGGAGATTTCACGCATGATTTCAGTGCGTTACAGAATCATCATTCCTCGGCGGATGTAAAAGAATGTCACAGAATCGCCACAAGTGCGATTCGCACCTGCAAAAAATGCGTGAATCTGTCCCCATATTCCACATTTTTCTGGCGCCACAGGAACGCGATTGATTTCATGGCGTTAGCACCACTTAAGGAGGCGGTTATTCCCGCTAATATCGCATTGCAGCAACTATTTTTCTTTTCAACGCCTCGCATTCCATCATAGCATTCGACTGTAAACCTCAAGGAGGTCAGCTATGGGACTAACGCGATCTGTGAATGTCCTGATGATCGGTGCAGCGTTCTTGTTCATCTTGGTCATGCTGTTTCTCTAAAAAGAACACATGGGCGGCATGAGTCCGAAACCAGGACTCCACAGTTTCAGAAGGTAAAACGGGGGTGGCGCAAGCCACCCCCGTGCTCATTTCCGGGATATTAATAAAATCAGCTACGCGGCGGCGTTGCCGGTCACCGGGGTCCCTGTCACCGGAGCGCGCAGCCCCAGAAGATGGCAGATCGCATAGACGAGCTGCGCCCGGTTCATCGTATAGAAATGGAAATCCTGCACGCCGCGCTCAACGAGATCCATGACCTGGTCCGCCGCGACCGTAGCCGACACCAGCGCCCGGGTCTGCGGATCGTTGTCCAGCCCCTCGAAGCGTTTCGCAAGCCAGTCGGGTATCGAGGCGCCGCACCTGCCGGCGAACTCCGCCACCTGACCGAAATTGTGGATCGGCAGAATGCCCGGCACGATCGGAATGTAGATTCCGGCCCGGCGCACCCGCTCGACATACCGCTCATAGCTGTCATTGTCGAAAAAGAACTGGGTGATCGCCCGCGTCGCGCCGTTGTCAACCTTGCGTTTCAGCATGTCGATATCGGTCATGAAATCCGGACTTTCGGGGTGCTTTTCCGGATAGGCCGACACGGATATCTCGAAATCAGCGAAGGCCTTAAGCCCGGCCACCAGTTCGGCGGCGTTTCCGTAGCCGTCGGGGTGCGGACGATAGCGCTTGCCGACGCCGTCGGGTGAATCGCCGCGCAGCGCCACGAAGTGCCGCACGCCGGCGTTCCAGAATTCACGCGCAACCGCGTCGACCTGGTCCCGCGTCGAGTTCACGCAGGTCAGATGAGCCGCCGGCTTCAGCTCGGTTTCCGAAAGCAGGCGACGAACCGTCGCAAGCGTCGGCTGTCGCGTCGAGCCGCCTGCGCCATAGGTAACCGAAACGAAATCCGGGTTGAACGGCGCAAGCCGCATGACGCTTTCCCAAAGCTGGCTTTCCATATCGCCGCTGCGCGGCGGGAAGAATTCGAACGATACGTTCATGGCTTTGCCGAGCAGAGCCGGGGCCGATCTGTGCAATGTGGACATGATCAGGCAGTTCCTTTCGCTTGGGGTGAGAGTGCGGCGTCGTCGGCGATCAGCAGACGCGGATCGCGGGCGAGCCATATTGTTACCGTCAGTTTCTCGCCGCTGTTCTTGCCGGGCGTCAGGCCGACTGTCTTTTCGACCGTCAGCCCCGCGTCCTTCAGCCAGCCCGACATCACATCGGACGCGAAGCCGAGACGAACATGGGCGTGTTCCTTCTGCAGGACGTCGAGTTCGTGCGGCGCGAAATCCACGACGATCATGCGTCCGCCGGGCGCAAGCATGCGCGCGGCCTCGACAATCGCATCTTCCGGATTCTGCAGAAAATGCAGCACCTGATGGATCGTGACGAGGTCGAAGGAATCGCGATCAAGCGGCAGGTTGAGAATATCCGCATGACGCACGGAGGCGTGGGACACGCCTTCCCTGTCGATATGGGCGCGGGCGACAGCCAGCATGTCGCGACTGGCGTCGACGCCGATGCCGCGCCGGTAAAGGCCGGAAAAAAGCTGCAGGATGCGTCCCGTGCCGGTTCCCAGATCAAGCATGGAATCAAAGGGCGTCGAACCGACCAGTTCGACCAGCGCCGCCTCGACCTGCTCGTCGGACACATGCAGGGAGCGCAATTCGTCCCAGCTTGCCGCGTTGCGGCTGAAATATTCCTGCGCGCGCGCCGCGCGGGCGGCCTTAACCGCCTCCAGCCGTTCCCCGTCCCTTTGCAGAAGCGCATCGGCCGGGGAAACGCTTTGAATGACCTGGCGCGCCAATTCGCCGGCAAGCCCCTCGGATGCGAGGCGAAAATACGCCCAGGCGCCTTCCTGGTAGCGCTCCACCAGTCCCGCTTCGCCGAGCAGTTTGAGATGTCTGGAAATGCGCGGCTGCGACTGGCCCAGGATTTCGGTCATGTCGGTCACGGTCAGATCGCCTTCAAGCATCAGCGCAAGCAGGCGCATGCGCGTCGGCTCGCCAGCGGCCTTGAGCACGTCCACAGTCCTGTCCAGGCTGAGTTTTCGACTGTCGAGCATCGTTTCCCGTTTCGGTCGAAGCGCTCGACTGGACCTTCGTCCCAATCTGCAATCAACGCCACGACTTCATTCAATCACATAAACATATCTTTATATGATTTCGATGCGTGTCGCAACAGCAATATTGTGTGGCGCAAACAGAATCCGCGGCGCGGCTCTCGTCAGCCGGTGTAGATCCACTGTTCGGGCAGTTGAGCGTACATCTTTTCGTCAGGCTCAATCACACCCGGCTTCTCGACCCAGCCAAGCAGACCGCGCTTGCGCTTGGCCGCCGGCACGAAACCCAGTGACAGGGTCGTGCGGTCCTTGTCCGGATAGTGATCGGCGATGGCGTTGCCCGATATCCTGCATGGCCCGTTCTGGAAATCGACCTTGAGAGTCACGCCGCCCTCGAAAAACAGAAGCGTCGCCGCCGGCAGCATCGACAGGCTGGCGATCCCGTCGATCGTGATGTTGCCGCCGATCCATTCGGGCGCGATCCGCTCGATCTCCATGATCGCGGCGGTCTCGGCCAGTTCCTCCGGCGACAGGATCGTCAGCTGCCGCTCATTGCGCATCTCGGTGCCGCGCGGATACCAGGGCTCGCGCGATCCGGATTTGCGAAGGATGCCGGCGTGGTGATCGCCTGCGATGCCTTCATAGCTCAGTTCCAGCCGATCCACTGGCTCGGTGGTGAATGTATCGCCAAGCGCGGCGAAAACGCCGGCGACAACACCGCTGATCTTGCGCGAGGGAATGATGTCCATGGTCGGCTCACTTTTTTTGACGGAGTAAAGGCCCCTACCGCGTCAACCGCTTGTAGGTGACCCGTTTCGGATTGACGGAATCCGGTCCGAGGCGGCGGATCTTGTCCTTCTCGTAATCTTCGAAGTTTCCTTCGAACCACTCCACATGGCTGTCGCCTTCGAAGGCCAGGATATGCGTCGCCAGCCGGTCTAGGAACATGCGATCGTGGCTGATGATCACGGCGCAGCCTGCAAAATTTTCCAGTGCGTCCTCGAGCGCGGCCAGCGTTTCGGTGTCCAGATCGTTGGTCGGTTCGTCGAGCAGGATGACGTTGGAGCCCTGCTTCAGAACCTTCGCCATATGCACCCGGTTACGCTGTCCGCCGGAAAGCGTGCCGACTTTCTGCTGCTGGTCGCCGCCTTTGAAATTGAAGTTGGAGCAGTAGGCGCGCGAATTGACCTCGTGCTTGCCGAGCTTGATGATATCGTTGCCGCCGGAGATTTCCTCCCAGACGGTCTTGCTGGCGTCGAGCGCGTCGCGGCTCTGGTCGACATAGCCGAGATCGACGGTCTCGCCGATCGTCACCTCGCCGTCGTCGGGCTTTTCCTGACCGGTGATCATCCGGAACAGCGTCGTCTTGCCGGCGCCGTTCGGGCCGATCACGCCGACGATGCCGCCCGGCGGCAGCTTGAAGCTCAGATCGTCGATCAACAGCCGCTCGCCATAGCCCTTGCTGACATCCTCCACGTCGATCACCTGGTTGCCGAGGCGCTCACCGACAGGAATGATGATCTGCGCATCGCCCGGGCGGCGATCGTCGGCAGCGTCCACCAGTTCGTCATAGGCGCGGATACGCGCCTTGGATTTCGCCTGCCGCGCCTTCGGACTGGATGATATCCAGGCCTGTTCCTGCGCCATGGCCTTTTGGCGGTTGGCCTCCTCGCGGCCTTCCTGCACCAGCCGCTTGGCCTTGGCTTGCAGATAGGCGGAGTAGTTGCCCTCATAGGGAATGCCCCTGCCCCGGTCGAGTTCGAGGATCCAGCCGGTGACGTTGTCGAGGAAGTAGCGATCATGGGTGATCATCAGCACGGCGCCCGGATATTCGCGCAGGTGCTTTTCGAGCCAGGCGATCGTTTCTGCGTCCAGGTGGTTGGTCGGCTCGTCGAGCAGCAGCAGGTCTGGCTGGGAGAGCAGCAGCTTGCACAGCGCGACGCGGCGCTTTTCACCGCCGGACAAATTGTCGACCGCGCTTTCGCCGGGCGGACAGCGCAGCGCGTCCATCGCCATTTCGACCTGGCTGTCGAGATCCCAAAGGTTCTGCGCGTCGATGATGTCCTGGAGCCTGGCGCCCTCGTCCGCCGTCTCGTCGGAATAGTTCATCATCAGTTCGTTGTAGCGGTCGACGATCGCTTTCTTCTCCGCGACGCCTTCCATGACGTTCTCGGCGACCGTCTTCGTTTCGTCGAGCTGCGGCTCCTGCGGCAGATAGCCGACGGTCGCGCCCTCCGCGACCCAGGCTTCGCCCGTATATTCGGTGTCCAGCCCCGCCATGATGCGCAGCACAGTGGACTTTCCCGCGCCGTTCGGACCCAGAATGCCGATCTTGGCGTCGGGATAGAAAGACAGGTGGATGTTTTCAAGAACCTTCTTGGAGCCATAGGCCTTGTTGAGGTCGGCCATATGGTAGATGAACTGGCGTGCCATGGCGCGCGTGTTTCCTCGTGACTGATTGCTCGGAATTTCGGCTGCTTGTAGTGCGAGACGCGGTAAATTGAAAGCATATTGAAATATAAATTCGATGCTGGCGAGACGACGCCGCTGCATGGTCGAAATCCGCTCCCACTTCACTTCACTCTCGCAAAAGCGTGAATTTGTTCGTGGCCATCGTGAGAAAAGGTGAGGAAATGATCATCTAGATTGCGCGTGCCGAAACTGATTTCGGTAGTTTCCAGAGGAGATACTCATGAACGGCAAATCCAGAAAAGCACTCGCAATGATGATCGTTGGCGGCGGACTGACGGCTGCAGTCGCAGCGACCCCGGCCTGGTCTTCCTGCGGCGCATGCGGCGCTTGCGGCGCCTGCGGATCGAAAAAGGAAAAAGTCTGCGGCGCTTGTGGCGCATGTGGTGCTTGCGGCGCGAAAAAAGACTAAATCGGTACTATGCCGGGAGCCGTATCTTTCGGCTCCCAGCAATTTCTGGCATAACCAAAGCGTAGCGGACCCGGACAGATGAACATCACGATACGCGACAAGGCCAGCATCGATTTCGCAAGCCTGCCCAAAGACAGGCTGCTCGCAATGCAAAAAGCGGCCGACGACATGATCGGCGTGCTTCAGGAGGCGGCGCTGCAGGAAAAGCACATCCTCATCGACGTGCTGGGCTCCACCTCCCCCGATCCCTTCACCATGTGGCAGCATTATCCGCCGGGAGACGTGCGCGACAAGAAGAACGGCGCGGTGTGGTTCTATCACGCCCATGCCGAGGACAAGGAAGCGCGGCCCTGGACCGAACACGGTCACTTTCATCTGTTCGTTTACACGGAACATGTCGCTGAGGGCGTCGAACCGATCGCATTGCCGCCCGAGCCCGATTTCGAGAATGGCGGCCTGTGCCATCTCGTCGCGATCTCTTTCGACCACTCCGGAACCCCGATACGCGTCTTCACCACAAATCGATGGGTTGCGGCGGAATGGCAGTACCCGGCCGAAGAAGTCATCCGGCTTCTCGACTATTTCGACCTCGACAACGACGAATACGCCTTGACGACGCGCTGGCTGAAGGCGGCCCTACAACTTTTCCGGCCGCAGATCGAATGGAGCCTGATCGAACGCGACAAGGCGATCGAGGCGATGCGCAGGCAGGATCCGGAAGGCTTTTCGGAAGACACGTCCGTCGAGGCGTTGTCCTCCTTCGAATTCGATCTCGGCTCCCAGATCGACGGCATAGAAAACGCCCTCGCCGCTGGCGAATAAACAGTTGTTTTCGGCAGCGCCTGCGGGCATTGTCCGGCCATGCCTGATTTCGACGAAAAAAGCAGCCTTGAGTCGCCCACGCAAGCAACGCTCAATCTCCTGCATATGAAGCCTGTGCAGGACTGTCGCGCGATCGTGCAGATCAATCACGGCATGGGAGAGCACGCCAGCCGATACGCGCATTTCGCGTCGTTTCTCGCCAAGCGCGGTTTCGCCGTCTACGCCCACGATCATCGCGGCCATGGCGAAACGGTCGCTCCGGGTATATCCGTCGGCATGTTCGGCAAGGGACCGTCTGGCGAAAACTGGAAGCTGGTGATCGCCGATGTTCTTGCTGTCAACGAGCATGCACGGCAGCGTTACGCGGATGTTCCGGTGATCACATTCGGTCATTCGATGGGAGCGGCCATCGCCTTCAATTTCGCCCTGTCTCATCCCGGCCGCCAGGCCGGTCTCGCAGCATGGAACCATGGCTTTGCTGCCGGTCTTCCCGCGCGGACGGCGTTGGCGATCCTCAGCGCAGAACGCATGCTCAAGGGCTCCGACACGCCAAGCCGCATCCTGCAAAAACTTACGATCGACGCCTGGGCCGCAAAGATCAAAGACCGGAAGATCTACGAGGACTGGCTCTCCCACAATGCCGAATCGAACGCCGCCTACGCGGCCGACCCGCTTTGCACGGGTTCTGAGCAGGTCTCCATATCGATGTGGCGGGACGTTATCGCCATGAATCTGCGCGCCGCCGATCCCAAGATGCTCCAGGTCCTGCCGAAAAAACTTCCCGTCTACCTGACCGGAGGCGGACAGGACGCGGGCGTGGAAAACGGCAAGGCGATCGAAGTTGTGGCAAAGCGCATGCAGGCGGCCGGAATGGAAAAGGTCTCCTCCCGCATCTACGAGAATATGCGACACGAAACATTGAACGAAACGGCCGAGCCCGGCGCCCGCCAGGTGATGATCGACTTCGTTTCGTGGGCCGAAGGGATCCCGGAGCTCGCTTGAGCGTTACGCCTTGCGAGTGTTCTTTTCCGGTTCACTTTGCTAACATCCAGTCACGACCACACCTAAAGCGGAGCCGCCCATGCTGGCTGATCTCTTCACCCTCGACAATCTCACGACGTTTCTCATCCTGACCGCGCTGGAGACGGTGCTCGGTTTCGACAATCTGCTCTACATCTCGATCGAGGCGAAGCAGGTGGATCCGGCGCGCCAGTCCTGGGTCAGGAGGGTCGGGATTATCCTGGCGCTCGTGTTCAGGATCATACTGCTCTTCGTCGTGCTTCAGCTTATCAAAGTGCTGCAGGCGCCGCTTTTCGTTCTCGACCATCCATGGATATCCGGAGAAATCAGCGGTCACTCGCTGATCGTGCTCGCCGGCGGCGTCTTCCTCATCTACACGGCGATGAAGGAAATCTACCACATGATCGGCGTCGAGGACCTTGAGCATCACGAGCTGGAGTATACGCGCCGAACAGTGCGCGCGGCCCTGTTCTGGATCGTCGTCATGAATGTGATCTTCTCCTTCGACACGGTGCTTTCGGCCGTGGCGCTGACCGATCATTTCTTCGTCATGACCGCCGCGATCGTGGTTTCCGGCGGGCTCATGGTGCTGATGGCGGATACGGTCGCCAATTTCCTGCAGAAAAACCGCATGTACGAGGTGCTCGGTCTGTTCGTTCTGCTGCTCGTCGGCTTCATGCTGATGTCGGACGGCGGCCATATCGGCCATCTGCACTTCTTCGGATACGCCATCGAGCCGATGGCCAAATCCACCTTCTACTTCGTCCTGTTCACCCTGGTGGCGGTCGAAGTCGTGCAGGGGCGTTATCAGCAACGCATACTGTCGGAGAAGCGGGCCAAGGCCCGCGCCGAAAGGGAGCGTATCGCCTGATTGCTGTCGCGTCGGGGCGCTTGCGCCCCGACCTTTAAGCTCAGTTCCGGATGTGCAATGTCTGCTGGTAAATCGCTGTGGAGCGCGCGCCGGAACGGCAGTAGCCGAGCATCGGGCGGTCCAGTTCGTCGAGCGCGTCGACGAACGCCTGCACCTGCTCAAAACCCACGCCCGTCGACCCGACCGGAACGTGCCGCATCTCCAGGCCAAGCGCTTTCGCCGCCTTCTCGATCTCTGCGAAGTCAGGCTGTCCGGCTGTTTCGCCATCGGGGCGATGACACACGATGGACTTGAATCCGGCGGCCTTGATGGCCTCCAGATCGTCCACGCTGATCTGGCCCGCAACCGAATATTCCTCGTTGATTTGTCGTATGTCCATGATCGACCTCACGCTTTTGCGAAACGAGGGACTTATAAACTGGAATTGCCGCCCGCCGCCAGACCTGTCACAAAATTGAAGAACAAATTTCGTACCCGGACCCGATTGGCGCAACACTGGAGCACGTTTTGTCGGTATCGATACGATCGGCAGTCAAGACTTTCGGCAAGCACGCCGCCGTCAACGACGTCTCGGCGGATATCGCAGACGGAGAATTCTTCGTTATCCTCGGCGCTTCGGGGTGCGGCAAGACAACCCTGCTGCGACTGATCGCCGGACTTGAGACGCTGGATTCCGGCGAAATTCTGATCAACGGCAGACCTGTCGCAGGCCCCGGCCTGCATTTGCCGCCGGAAGAGCGCCGCGTCGGAATGGTTTTCCAGTCCTACGCGCTGTGGCCGCACATGACGGTCGTCGACAATGTCGCCTTTCCGGTCAAGGCCGCCGGCCTTGGCAAACGAAAGGCCCAGGATATCGCCGCGCGTCAGATCAGCGCCGTCTCGCTGACCGGTTTCGAAGGACGCAAACCGTCCGAACTCTCGGGCGGTCAGCGTCAGCGCGTCGCCCTTGCCCGTTGTCTTGCCGGCAATGCAGACACCATACTTATGGACGAACCGCTCGCCAATCTCGATCCGCATCTCAGATCCTCGATGGAGGAAGAGCTGGCCGCCTTCCACAGGATGGCCGGAGCCACCACGCTCTTCATCACCCACGACCAGCGCGAAGGCATGACGCTCGCCGACCGGATCGCCGTAATGGAAAACGGCCGCTTCCTGCAGGTCGGCGCGCCGGACGACATCTACCGGTTCCCGGAAAGCGAAAAGGTCGCTCGGTTCATCGGTCAAAGCGCGATCGTCCCGGCGCTCTACAACGGCAATGGCGCGGCGATGATTGCGGGCAAACCCGTTCGCGTCGAAACCCGCGACAAGACAGGCCGCGCGGCGCGCGCGGTGATCCGCCCTGCAGATGTGACGGTCGACGCGGACGGACTTGACACCCGCATCAAGTCCATCGCCTATCGCGGCGGCGTGTGGGAAGCCCGGTTGACAGTCGACGGCGTCGACGAAGCGCTTCCGCTGGTGCTCGATCACAAGGCAAAGCCCGGCGACACCGTTCCGGTCGCGATCCGGTCGGCCTGGCTTCTGCCGGACTGAATTCGCTTCTCGGCACAAAGTGAGCTGGCTTCTTCCTGGATTGCGCGTCAATCCCGCAATGAAGTAGAATACTCCAATATTTCCATATGTTTACCCTCATGCTGCACTTGATCCGGCATCCAGCGGCCCGCGCGTCTGCGCGGGTGGGTAATGCGATAACCTGCTCAGTCGTTGCGCCAGGGTATCACTCCGGCCGGCAGTCTTCCGGAGACAAGGTTCAGCCCGAGCATCAGGACGATGGTCGCCAGCACCGTGAGGCTCGCCATCGCCGAGGCGAGCGTCGTGTAGCCGCCGTCCTCGTAGTTGAAGATCGTCGTGCCAATGGTCTCGTTGCCGGTCGACCACAGAAGCGCCGACACCGTCACCTCGTTGTAGGCGGTCAGGAACACCAGGATCGCGCCCGACGCCGCGGCCGGCAAAATCAGTGGAAAGAACACCGATCGAATGCGCAGATAAAAGCGTGCGCCGGAGACGCGCGCCGCGTCGTCCAGCGAACGATCAAGCTGGGCGTAGGCCGCGCCGACAGGCTTCAGCGCAATGGCGAAGAATGCGCAGAGATAGGCGATGAGGATGATCCCGCTCGTTCCGTAGAGCGAGCGATCGATCAGCGGCAGCGGCCGGATGAAGGCGAGGATGAAGCCGATCGATATCACCAGTCCGGGAATGGCGTAGGCGATGTCGCCCATACCGGCCACGCCGCCGGCAAGCCATCGGCTTCGTCCGCGTTTGTGCATGTAGTAGCCGATCAGGATGGCGAAGAAGGCAAGCAGCGCGGCCGCGCAGCCGGCGATCAGTGTCGAATTAACAAATGCCCTGACGGTCACGGACTGCCGGAACAGGATCTCGGCAAAATTGTCGAGCGTGAATGTCTCGAATGCCAGCGGCAAACCATAGGTCTTCACCAGCGAAGTGGCGATCAGCGAGGACAGCGGCAGAACAAGCGACACCGCGATCACCGCGGCGAGCAGGATTTCCATCGCCGGTCGCCAGCGTCCGAGCGCGATCTCCAGCGGCCGGCCGCTTTGCCCGACAAGGCCAAGCCGCGTCCGGTTTTGCCAAAGGATCTGCATCGTGACGGCAAAAATCGCCACGATCGCAACGATCACAGCCAGCACCGCAACGTCGCCAAGCACATCAGGCCCGAAGCTCGCCAACCGCCGCCAGATCAGCACCGGCAGGGTCGTGTATCGCGCCGGAATGCCGATCAGCGCGGTGATGCCGAAATTGCCGAGCGCCGAAACGAAAGCGAGCGCGAAGCCGGCCACGAGGGAGGGCAGGAGCAGCGGCAGCAATATCCTGTGGCCCAGCATCAGCGCGCCGGCACCGCTCACGCGCGCTGCATCGAAAAGGTCACGCGGCAGTCCGCGTAGGCCCGCGCGAACGACCAGAAACACGAGCGGCGAATGCTGGACGGCGAGCAGGAAGACCAGCCCCTCGCGCGAATAGATCGGATGCGTGCTGCCGAGTTCCGGCGCAAGGCCCAGCCAGCGCAGAACCGGGCTGGACGGCCCAAGCGCCTGAATCCATGCAATCGCCGTCACATGCGGCGGGATCATCATCGGCAGCAGGATCAAAAAAACGGTCACCGCCTTCCACCGAACATCCGTAAGGCCGACGATCAGCGCCAGCACCGCGCCGATGAACAGCGCCAGAAGCGCGGAAAGAAAGCTGCTTTCGAGCGAATTCCAGAGCGCCCGCAGTACAGAGCGGCTTTGAAGCGCCTCGTAAACCGGCGTCAGCGACCAGCCTGCGTCTCCGGAAAGACCGGTTTTCAATAGCAGATAGAGCGGCAGCCCGAACAGGATCGCCGCTATGAAAACAAGAACGGCGAGGGTTAGCCCCTCGCCGTCCAGCAGTTTTATACTTGTTTGGCCGTCAGCCACCAAACATCTCGGTGAACTTCATCTTGTTCTGCGTATCGTTTTCCAGCGCATCGGCGGGATCGAACGGCAGAAGTTTGATCTGGTCGCGGGCTGGAAAGCCTTCCGGCGGAGCGACGTCCGGATGCGTCGGCAAATAGCCCTGGCTCGACGCCAGTTCCTGGCCTTCCTTCGAGATCAGGAAATCGACGAACGCCTTGGCCGCCGCCGGGTTCCTGGCGGTCGACAGGATCGCCACCGGTTCGGTCACAGCCGATACGCCTTCGGTCGGGAACACGAATTCGACGGGCGCGCCGTCCAGCTTGTTGCGGATCGGCAGGAAATCGACGACGAAACCGTACAGCTTCTCGCCGCCGGCGATCGCCTTGTATGTGCCGCCGTTGCCGCCCTGCGGGTTGGCGCCCTGCTCGGCCAGGCCTTCATAGAAATCCCAGCCAAGCTCCGGATGGGCGGTGATCGCGGCCATGTGGATCGTCGCGGCGCCAGACGTGAGCGGCGAAGGCATGGCCAGCTTGTCCTTGGCTTCGGGTTTGAGGAGATCCTTGTAGGATGTCGGCTTCATCGGCGCGTCGGCGTTGTAGACAATGCCGGTCGTGATCAGCTTGGTGGAGAAATAGGTCTTGTCGTCGTCCATGATCGCCGGGTCGTAGGCAGAGATGTCGGCGTCTGCGTGGGCCATCAGACGACCTTCCTGCTTCAGGCCTTCCATGGTGACCATGTCGGCGATCAGAAGCAGATCCGGCTGCGGCGCGTCGGCTTCGAACTCGGCTCGCAGCTTCGCCATCACCTTCGTTGTGCCGTCGCGAATCCACTCGACATCGACGTCCGAATATTTCGCCTTGAAGGCGTCGACGGTCGCCTGGGCGTCCTGGTTCGGCTGCGATGTGTAGAGCACCAGCTTGCCGGATACATCCTGGGCCATTGCCTGGCCGGCGATCACCGCGGCGGCAACGAGAGACAGTGCAAGTCTTTTCATGGAATCGTCCTCGTGGTTTGTCGGAAAATGATCTGTTCCGCTCTGGTTAAACCGCGAGTATGACGTTCATATTTCAGTGGGTGGCATAACGGCCATTCACTGCGATTGAAGCTTCCCCCATCCGCCGCCATTGGCCGTATGGATCAGGATCGTGTCTCCAGCCTCAAGTTCCACGCCGCTTGCGAATGCATGATCGGTCGTCGTCCCGTCGCGGCGGCGGATCGCAAATCCATTCGTTCCGCCCGCTTCACCGCCATTCAGCCCCCAGACCGGCTGCCTGGTGCGACTGTAGCCGGCGGAAAGCAGCGCCGGGCCCCTTAGCGTGTAGGCGAGCGACAGTCCCTTGCCGCCCTTGTGAAGACCGGAACCCTCGCCGCTATCGTTGAGCGTCTTGTATTCGACATCGAGACCATAGCGCGTCTCCGCGATCTCGACCGGGCAATTGAAGGTCTCGCCGTGACTGCACGAATACATGGCGTCGAGGCCATCACTTTCTGTCGTCGCGCCCCAGCCGCCCATCTGCGGCTCCACCATGGTGAAGCGGCGACCGTGATCCGGGTGCTGTCCGGCGATCACCGTGCCGCAGATCGACGCGAAATGGCCGGCCGGCAACCGGTCCGGCATCGCCCTGGCGATGCATTGCCACAGCATGTCGTAGAGCCGGATCCGGGTTTCGAAATAATAGCCATGCGGCGCAACCCCCGTCGCATGGAAAATCGTGCCGGGCGTCGTCAGCACTTCCAGCATCCGGAACGACCCGGCGTTGGCGAAGAGAGTGGGATCGGATAGCGCCTTGAAGATCATCTGCGCGGAAATCACCGCGCCATCGCGGCTGGTGTTGTAGGGAGCGGCCCGCTGCTCCGGATTGCCGCGCAGATCCACTGTAAACACTTCGCCGGAAACAGTAATCGACGCGCGCCAGATCGCGCCGTCATCCTGTTCTTCCTCGATGTTGTAAGTCCCTTCCGGAAGCGTCGCCAGTCCTGCCCTCGCGCGCCGTTCGCCTTCCTCGAAGAGCATGTCGAGCGCCGCCTCGAACGCCTCCGCGCCATAGGTCGCAACCAGTTCGACAAGCCGCTTTTCGGCGATGCGGGAGGCTGCGACCTGCGCCCAGAGGTCACCCCGCGCAAAATCCGGAAGCCTCGAATTGGCGGATATGATGTCGAAAACGGCGGCGATCGGCTTGCCGCCCTGCATCAGCTTGACGGCGGGCAATCTCAGGCCCTCCTGGAAAATCTCGCTCGCTTCCGTCGACATGGACCCGGCCACCCGGCCGCCAATGTCGTTCCAGTGCGCAATCGAGGCCGTCCAGGCGATCAGTTTTCCGTCCGCGAATACAGGAAGCGCGATGACCACGTCGTTGAGATGCGTCACCCCGCCATAATAGGGATCGTTGGTCACGTACATGTCGCCCGGCAGAATCGTCTCCTTGCCGTGCAGTTCGACGATCCGCCTGACCGCCTTGTCGAGGACGCCGACGAATGTCGGAATGCCCGCGCCGGAACTCACCAGTTCGCCGTCGGCGTCGGTGACGCCGGTCCCGACGTCGAGCACCTCGTAGATGATCGGGCTCATCGCGGTCTTGCGCAGGACCGCGAACATCTCGTCGGCGGCGGCGACGAGGCTCGCCTGGATCACCGACGCGGTGAACTGATCGGTGGTTCCGGCCGTCATGACATCACCCTGCCCGAAATGCGTCGCGCGGAAGCTCCGACAGGATTTCCGGGCCGTCCTCGCGCAGGAAGACGATATCCTCGAGCCGGAGGCCGAAGCGATCCGGCAGGTAGATGCCGGGCTCTATGGAATAGACCATTCCAGGTTCGAGGATCGTCTCGGAAGTCGACGTAACCCATGGCGGCTCGTGAGGTTCGATACCCATGCCGTGGCCGGTTCGATGGACGAAATAGGGGCCGTATCCGGCAGCTGTGATCACGCCTCGCGCCGCTTGATCGACGTCGCGCGCCCGCGCGCCCGGACGCGAGGCGTCGAGAGCGGCCTGCACGGCGGCTTCCACGACTGTGTGCACGTCTTCGTACCCTTCAGGACTTTCGCCCACCACCACCATGCGCGTTATGTCGGAGGAAAAATCACCTTTCTGCGCGCCGATATCGATGACGATGGCGTCGCCCTCGCGGATCACGGTATCGCCTGTATGGTGATGGGGAAACGCCCCGTTTCGGCCGGCGCCGACGATCCGGAACAGCGGCTTTGCGCCATGGTCTTCGAAAACCCTGCCGATGATGTCGGCCGCTTCCAGCTCGCGCATGCCGGGTCGGATGGCGTTGAAAGCCGCCTGCATGGCCTTGTCGGCAATGCCGGCGTTCATCTTCAATTCGGCGGACTCGGCCTCGCTCTTCTTCATCCGCAGCGGACCAACGGTCGTGTCCGTAAAGTGATGTTTGGCGCCTGGCAGCGCGTCGAGCACGGACAGCGCAAAATCCGCGCGCATCGTTTCATCGATGACGACGTTGCGCGCGCCCTTCGCGCCGACATGCGCCAGCGTCTTATCGAGCGCGTCGGCCGGACCGTCCGCGTCATCCCATTCGAAGAACGCAATGTCCGTCGATTCCCGCGAACCCTCGGCATTGAGGGCCGGCATCAGAAAGGCCTCCTTCTCCGGACCAACCATCAGCATGCAGGGTCTTTCGTCCGCGTGCGGATGGAATCCGAGCAGCCAGTGCATGTTGGGTCCCGGTCCGAGCGCCGCCAGATCCACCGAATTCTGCGCCATCGCCGCGCGCAGAGCTTGCATTTTTTCGCTCATCTCATACCTCTTCTTCTAGATTCAATCAGGCCGCTTCGCTTACCGCGGCAGTGGCCTCGACCACGATGCGGCTGCCGAAGGCCTCGCCCTCGTCGAACCCGCCGAAGCGGGCGATTTCCTCTTCAGACGGCGCTTCGCAGGACCATTTCCTGCTTGGTTTCCAGCCGCACTGACGTTTCAGAAGCGCCGCATATTCCGCGCGCTTGAGCACTGCGATCGATGGATCGATCACCGGCACGCCGAGCAGTTTTTCCAGTTCCGAGTAGAACCCGACCTCAAGCGTGCAGCCGAGAATCAACGCCTCTGCATAGTCGTCTTCGACCGCCTTGCGGCCGGCGTCGAGCAGGCATTGCGCGGTGCGGCCATGATCTGTCTGAAAATCGTTGACCCCGAGCTCCACGTGATAGAATCCCGAAAGCCGGGCGCCGTGGCCGTAGTCGCGGACATTTCCCTCCATCTGATCGACCCATTTGCGCCGCCCGACGATGACGCCAAACCGGTTGGCGAGGCTCACGGCGATTTCGCAGGAGGCGAAACAGGGCGCCGTCACCACCATCTCGCCGGAAATCTCGCGCGCGTCGTGCAGCGCCGTATCGTAGAAGCAGCCGATCGCCAGGGCGTCGAACCCTTCACGCGCCGCCGCCCGGACGGCGCGGATGATCCCGCGCGTGACAATCGCCTCGTAGGATCGGTACTCGATATGCGTAAACGCGCCGTCCGTCGCAGGGAGCGACGCGACGTGCACCTCCGTGCCGGGCAGCTTCCGTGCGCGCGCCATGTCGGCGAAGATAGCGTCATCGCCGCTGTGCCCTATCGGGTTGAGATACATGATCTTCACAGGCGCATTGGCCATGTCCATTCCTCCCGTTTTACCTCAGACCTTGACGCCGTAGACCTCGAGAGCCCGTTCGGCGCTGAGAAGCCCGTTCTTCACGTCGCTGCGCACCTTGTCCGGATCGCGCTCCTTCGGATCGCCCAATCCGGCGCCGTTGCCGGTGACGACGCGAATGACGTCGTCGCGGTGCGTGGCGAGACCCGACACGAAGGCGAAGCGTTCAGGCTCTCCCTCCTTCGGCCGGAATTCGACGTAATTGGGCGAGCCGTCTTGGCCGCCCTCGACGCCCCAGGCCGGAAATTTTGACCGTGTGTAGCCGGCGGTGAGAAAGCCGTTGTCGGCGCGCACCCGGTAATCCATCACGATGCCGCGTCCACCGGTGAACTTGCCTTCGCCGCCCGGCTCCATATTCAGACGCAGCTGGTCGACATAGAGCCCGTTGCGAGCCTCGTTGATCTCGGCCGGACAATTATAGGTTTCGCCGTGGAAACCGCAGAAGACGGCGCTGTTGCCGTCGCCCTGTCGGCTCGCGCCCCAGCCGCCGAGCTGCGGTTCGATGATCGTGTATTGCCGCCCGGTGTCCGGATGGATCCCGCCGATGAACGTGCCGCATACGGATGCGAAATGCCCGGCCGCAAGACGATCCGGCATATGCGCGGCGAGACATCGCCACATGATGTCGTAGACCCGAAGCTCGATCTCGTAATAGAAGCCGATCGGCGCCGGCTCCTTCGCATGGAAGACCGACCCTTCGCGCGTCAGCAGATTGATCGGTCGGAACGAACCGCCATTCGCTGGCGAATAGGGATCCGTCAGCGATTTGAAGATCATCTGGGCCGCCACCATCACGCCATCGCGGCTGGTGTTGACCGGATTGTTGGACTGGTCGGGATTGTCGCGCAGATCGACCAGGAATTCGTCCGGCCCGATGGTAATCTTGACGTTGAAGGTCCGGCCGTCGTCCTGCTCTTCCGACAGTTCGAACGTTCCCTGGGGAAGTTCGGCAAGCGCCGCGCGCGACACTTTCTCGCCGAAATCCATGAAGGATTCCATGGCGCGCTCGAAGGTCGCCGTGCCGTATTTGGCCGCGATCTCGCGCAGCCGCTTGTCGCCGACGCGCACGGAGGCGATCGCCGCCCAGACGTCGCCTTCCAGCACATCGGGCATGCGGGAGTTGACCTTGATGATATCCATTACCGGCTTGATCAGCTCGCCTTTCGAGATGACCTTGACCGCGGGAAGCCTAAGTCCTTCCTGGAAGATCTCCGTCGCCTCGCCGGACAGCGATCCGGGCGCCATGCCGCCGACATCGGAATTGTGCGCGATGTTCGCCGTCCAGGCGATGATGCGGCCGTCGGCGAAAATCGGCATCGCCACCACGATGTCGTTGAGATGCGTCACGCCGCCGTAATAGGGGTCGTTCGTCAAGAAGACGTCGCCGGGCTCGACGTCGCCGGGCTTGTCGAACTTGGCGATAATGACCTGCACCGCCTTGTCGAGAACCCCGATGAAGGCCGGAATGCCGGCGCCGGACGAGGCCAGCATGCCCTTGGCGTCCATGATGCCGGTGCCCATGTCGAGCACCTCGTAGATGATCGAGCTCATCGCCGTCTTGCGCATGGCGGCGAACATCTCGTCGGCCGTCGCCTGCAGGGAATTCTGGATGATTTCCAGGGTGATCGGATCGTTCGTCGGTGTGCTCACAATGCGCCTCCCTCAGGACTTCATGTCGATGTGGATATTGCCGTAGGCGTCGATGTCGACACCGCAGCCCGGATTGATGACGACCGTCGTGCCCGGATCCTCGATAATCGCCGGCCCGGTGAATTTCATTCCCGGCTTCAACTTCAACCCGTCATAGATCGCAGTGTCGTGGCTGCCTTCGAGCGCGAAATCGACCTCGCGGCGGCCTTTCAGCGCTGCGGATGCGTCGGCGTCGCCCAGCGGCTCAGGCTTCATGGTCAGCTTGCCGACCTCGGCGGACGCGACCAGATGGATGCCGACCATCTCGACCGGCGCATCGAGCCGGTAGGTGTATTCCCGCTCGTATGTCTCGTGGAAAAGATCGCTGATCTTGGCGATTTCCGCATCGGTTACTTCGCCTTCGGGAAGCAGCACTTCCGTCGTGTGTTCCTGGTTCTGGTAGCGGAACTTGCCGTAGCGCAGGAAGGTGACCTTCGCCGGATCGATCCCCTCATCCGCGAACTGCTTGCGCGCGCCCTCTTCGGTTTCGGCGAACAGGGACTCGATGCTGTCCGCTCCGCCGGCCTCCAGATCGACCAGCCGCGTAATGAAATAGTCGCGCCGGAGATCCGACATCATCATGCCCCAGGCCGAGAAGACGGAAGCGCCCGCCGGCACGACCACCTTCTTGACGCCGAGTTCAGAGGCGAGCGCCACGGCGTGCATGGCGCCGCCGCCGCCGAAGGCGACCAGCGTGAAGTCGCGCGGGTCGAAACCGCGATTGAGCGATACGAGCTTCAGCGCGTTGACCATGTTGTTGTTGGCGATACGCACGATGCCGCGGGCGGCTTCCGCCGCATCGACGCCAAGCTTGTCGGCGACCGCCTCGATGGCGCGGCCCGCGGACTCCATGTCGGCGTCGATCGCGCCGCCGCAGAAATAATCCCTGTTGATCCGGCCAAGCCACAAATTGGCGTCCGTGGTGGTCGCTTCCGTTCCGCCCTTACCATAGGCGGCAGGCCCCGGCAGCGCGCCGGCCGATTGCGGCCCGACATGCAGCTTGCCGAAATCGTCGACCCAGGCGATCGATCCGCCGCCATTGCCGATCTCGACGAGATCGACCACCGGCACCATGATCGGATAGCCGGCGGACGTCCGGTCGCGCTCGATCCAGTAGTCGGTCATGATCTTGACCTGCCCGTCCTCGATCAGCGAGCATTTTGCGGTCGTCCCGCCGATATCGAGCGCCAGCACGTTCGTCTCGCCGATCAGCTTGCCGAGTTCGGCCGCGCCCCAGAAGCCGGACGCCGGGCCGGATTCCACCATGGTGATGGGAATGCGCGACACCGCTTCGAGCGAATCCACGCCGCAGTTTGACTGCATGATATAGGGGCTGCCCGAAAAACCGCGGCTGGCGAGCCCGTCCTGCAGCCGTTTCAGGTAGCGCTCCGCCGTCGGCTGGACGTAGGCCGAAAGCACCGCCGTGTTGGTGCGTTCGTATTCGCGCCATTCGCGGGTGATCTGGTGCGAGGACACGACTGAGATCTCGGGCCACATTTTCGCAATCTCTTCGACCACAGCCTGTTCGTGCGCGGGATTTGCGTAGGAATGCAGAAAGCACACCGCAACGGCTTCAACGCCTTCAGCGCGGAAGTCATCCAGGATCGCGGCAAGACCCGACATGTCGAGCGGCTTGAGTTCCTCGCCCTTGTAGCTCAGGCGGCCGGGCAGTTCGCGACGCAGGTAGCGCTGCACGAAAGGCGCAGGCTTGCGATAGTGGAGATTGAAGAAGTCGGGCCGGTTGCCCCGCGCAATCTCGAGAATGTCCCGGAAGCCGTCGGTGGTGATCAGGCCGACCTTGACGCCCTTGCGCTCGGTCAGCGCATTGATGACGACAGTGGTGCCGTGGGCGAGAAAATCGATCTCGGCGGGGTCGACGCCGCCCTTTTCCAGGACGTTCAGCACGCCCTGCTCGAAATTCGGCGGCGTCGTGTCCGATTTTGCGGTCCGGATGATCGCATTGCCGTTTTCATCCGTTTCGAAGCAGACGAGATCGGTGAACGTTCCTCCGACATCCGTCGCAACCCGCATGGTTGAGCCCGTCATTGCTGAACTCCATTGTTTTCGATTAATCGTTGCAAGAGAAAGCAGATCGAGCCCGGCAGTTTCAGCGCCTCGGCCGCCTCCACCCTCTCTGCGTTGTAGTAGCCCTTCTCGTGAAGGCAGTTGATCGTGCCGAGAACCTCGCCGCAGACTTCCACAGGAATGTTGACGACGGATTCGCAACCAAGCGACCGGATCAGTTCATGATCGGGGAAGACTTCCGCAATGCCTTCTATATCGTTGGCGACGAAGCTCTGCCGGCCGTCCAGGACCTGACGGCTCCAGTCGCTGCTGTCCATGTCCTTCTTGCCGGAGATCGGGTAGGCGTCCGGCATGTTGCTGTAGAGCCGCCGCGCCTGGCCAGACGCGCGATCAAACGTCATCAGGGTGAACAGCTTGGCGCCGACGATCGTGTCGGCCAGCGTTTCCAGAGCCGCGAAAGCGCCGGTTTCGTCGCCGGACCTCGCGGTCGATCGGTAGAACGTGTCGAACAGTCCTTCAACTGTCATTCGTTTCCTCCATCAGGGAGCGGCGCAGGGTCTCTTCCTCGTCCGAAACGATCGGAATGGCCGAGATCAGGCGTCGCGTGTAGGGGTTGTCAGGATTTGTGAAGATCGTTTCCGTGTCGGATTCCTCGACAAGTTTCCCCTTTTCGAAGACGGCGACACGGTCCGCGATGTTGCGGACCACACCCAGATCATGGGTGATGAAAACATAGGTCAGATTGCGCTTGTGACGCAGTTCGTCGAGCATGCGCAGAACACGGGCCTGCACCAGCACGTCGAGCGCCGACGTCGGTTCGTCGAGCACGACGATTTCCGGTTCGCAGGCGAGCGCCCTTGCGACGGCCACGCGCTGGCGCTGGCCTCCGGACAGCGCCGCCGGATAGCGCGCGGCGAAATCGGCCGGCAAGCCGACCTCCTCCAGAAGCGCGCCGACGCGCTCCTTGCGCCCCTGTCGGTCGCCGATATCGTGAACGTCAAGCGCCAGCCTCAGCGAGGCGCCGACCGTGCGGCGCGGATTGAGCGAGGACAGCGGGTTCTGCTGCACAAGCTGGATCATCCGCCTGAGCGGCAGCGTGCGATGACCCGGAAGAAGGTTTCCATCAAGATAGAGATCGCCCGTCGTCGGCTGGTGAATGCCAAGCAGAAGATTGGCGAGCGTGCTCTTTCCGGAGCCGCTTTCACCGACCACGGCCACGCACTGGCCGCGCATCACCTTCAGCGATACTGTATCCAGCGCCTTGACCCGGTGCTCGCCGCTGACGAAGGTTTTCGAGACGGTTCGCACGTCCAGAACAGGCGCGGTTTGATCGACCGTGGTCATGACGACGCCTCCGTCGCTGGATGCACCACGATCGGTTCGGAGAAACTGTCCGACCGGTCCGGGATTTCCGGAATACCGCCGCCGGTGATCTTCGGAACGGCGGCCATCAGCGCGCGCGTATAGGGATGACCGGGATCGGAAAAGAGCGCGTGGGTCGGCCCCTCCTCGACGATATTGCCCTTGTAGATCACATAGACCCGGTCGGCGAATTCGCGCACCACGCCCAGATTGTGGGAAATGAACAGAACCGAAGTATGTTTGCGTTCGACGAGATCGCGCATCAGATGTAGCGTCTGCGCCTGCACCGTCACGTCCAGCGCCGTTCCCGGCTCGTCGGCGATCAACAGCTTCGGCTCGTTGGCGAGCGCCATGGCGATCATCACCCGCTGGTTCATGCCGCCGGACAACTGGAACGAATAGGAATCAAGCACCCGTTTCGCATCCTCGATCGAGACGTCGCGCAGCGCGTCCGAAGCGCGTTCGCGCACAGTGGCCCGCGCGATCTTCGGGTCGCGGCGTTTCAGCACCTCGTGGAACTGGACATCGATCGGATAGACCGGGTTGAGCGACGAGGTCGGATCCTGGAAGATCATCGAAATGTCGGTTCCGCGCAGCCGGCGCCGCGCCTTTGCGGGCATCGACTCGAGATCCTGTCCGTCGAACTCGACGGCGCCGGAAACCCGGGTCGAGCGCTGTTCCTGCAGAAGCCCCAGGATGATGCGAGCCGTCACCGACTTGCCTGAACCGCTCTCGCCGACCAGCGCCACCTTCTCGCCCTTGGCGACATTCAGCGATATGCCGTGCAGCACCCGGTTCTCGCCTTCGAAGCCGCGGAAGGAGAGCGAGAGGTCGCGAATGTCGAGAAGCGCGGTCATTGATCGCTCCCCAGCACCTGGCGAAGCGCGTCGCCGACGAGGTTGAAGCCGAACACCGCGATCAGGATCGCCAGAGACGGGAACACCGTCAGCCACCAGCTGTCCGGCAGGTAGTTGCCGCCCTCGGCGACCATCGATCCCAGATCCGGCGTCGGCGCCTGCACGCCGAGGCCAAGGAAGGACAGCGATGATGCAATCAGGATGACGAAACCCAGATCCAGCGTCATCTTGGTGACGATCGACGGAACGCAGTTCGGCAGGATCTCCATGAACATGATATGGAGCCGCGATGCGCCGATGATCTGCGCCGCCAGAACATAGCCTTCCTGCGCTTCCGATCGCGTGACATTGTAGACGAGCCTCGCGTACCAGGGCCACCACATCGTCGTCACCGCCAGCATGCCGTTCGTCAGCGTCGGCTCCAGCACGCCCATGATCGCCATGGCGAGCACCAGCGGCGGGATCGACAGGAACACATCGGTCACCCGCATCAGGATGAAATCCACCCAGCCGCCGAGATAGCCCGCAGCAAGCCCGACGGTCACGCCGATCGGCACGGCGATCGCCAGCACCACGACGCCGAGCATCAGCGAGATGCGGTAGGCGTAGATAATGCGGGAAAACAGGTCGCGCCCGACGAGGTCGGTGCCGAAGATGTTTGGCCAGTGCGGCGGTTGGTTGAAATTGGTGAAATCCACCACCGCGCCGCGATGCTCGGGAAAAGGCGCAATGAAATCAGCAAAGACTGCCGAGAACACCACGAGGCCGACCAGGATCAGCCCGAACAGCGACATCGGATTGGACGCCAGGATCAGGAAGGTGCGCTTCATGAGCGGCCTCCACTATTGGCGAGCCTGATACGCGGATTGATGTAGGCGATCAGCAGGTCGACGATGATGTTGACGATCAGGAACATCGCCGAGATGACGAGCACCGTGCCGACGATGGCGTTAAGATCCTTGCGCAGGATCACCTGCACGCCGTAGCGCGAAAGCCCCGGCCATGCGAACACCGCCTCGACCAGGAAGGCGTTGCCGAGCATCGCCGCGAAATCGAGGCCGATGATTGTCAGCGACGGGATCAGCGACGGCCGGAAGGCGAACTTGTTGGCGATGCGCCGCGGCGCAAAACCATAGGATTCCGCCATTTCGATGTAAGGCTTGTCATAAGTCTCGACCATGTTGGCGCGGGTCAGCCGCGCCGCCTGGCCGATGCCCGAGAGCGCCAGCGCGAAGGCAGGCAATATGATGTGATGCAACGCGTTGAAGAAGGCCTTGAAATCGCCGTCGAGCAGGGAATCCACGAGAAGGAAGCCGGTGACGCGATGCGGCGTCGGTATCGTGTCGGAGATCTGGCCTGCTATCGGGAAGAGCGGCAGGAAGAATGCAAAGAGCAGCATCAGTATCACCGCCCAGACGAAACTGGGCGCCGAGACACCGAGCAGCGAGACGACGCGAATGAGATTGTCGGCGATGCGGCCGCGGTAGCGCGCAGACAAAATGCCGAGCGGAATGCCGAGGCCCACCATGAAGACGCCGGCGACGAAGACGAGTTCGAGAGTAGCCGGCAGAAACTGGGCGATGTCGGTCGTCACCGGCCGATTCGTATAGAGCGATATGCCGAGATCGCCATGCGCCAGGTTGCGCACGAAATAGCCGTACTGGACCCAGATCGAATCCTCCAGATGCAGCTTCTGTCTGAGTTGCTCCACCTGCTCGGCCGTCGCGTTAGGCCCAAGCGCGATGCGCGCGGGATCCCCCGGAATGACCCGGGCGATCGTGAAGATCAGCATGGAAACGCCGATCAGCACTATGATCGATATCGAAAGCCGCTTCGCGAGGAGCCGGACGACGGGTGACATGGAACTTCTTTTGTCAGCAGGTGAGGACGCGGCGGGTACTCCCAACCGCGGATTATCCAGGCGCCGGCCGGCCAGCAGGCCGGCCGAACTGAAGCCGGATCAGCTTCCTTCCTGCATTTCCATCAGGCGGAAGGTGAAGCCCATGCCGTCGAGGCCGAAGGCCTTGGACGGGTCGGACAACGCCGGAACCTTGACCCGGTCGCTGGCGGCGAAGACCGACTGGCGATCATAGGCGTAGATGGTCGGCGCGATCTCCATCAGTCGCTGGTTGAGCTTGTGATAGGCTTCCGCGCGGCCCGCCTCGTCGGTGATCGTGCGCCCCTGCGTCAGCAGTTCGTCGACCTCGGCGTCATCGAGATATTCCGGCGACTGCCAGGTGCCGGCGGCGTCGGAGAAATACATGCCGTAGAGCAGCGTATCCGGATCGCCGGTGACGGCGTTGACGAAGAGCTGCGAAATATGCGGCGTGTTTTCTGGCTTGGACACCTGCTCTGCGAACAGGGCCCACGGCATTTTCTTGATTTCCGACTTGACGCCCAGTTGGGCGAAATTCGCCTGCATCAGCAGCGCGAAACGCTCTTCCAGCGGCACCTCTGCGATCCAGGACACTTCGAGATTGAAATCTTCCGGCGCCGTGGCGCAGGCTTCCATATGCTTCTTCGCCGCGTCCATGTCGGAGGTCAGGATATCGTCCGACGGGTTGGCGCCGAGCATGCCGACGGGAATTGCGCCGGTCGAAGGGCTTCCCTGCGACACATTGTCGGTGATGGCGATCATCTTGATCGACGATGCATAGTCGAAGGCTTTGGAGAGCGCCAGACGGCATTCCGGATCGTCGAGCGGCGGCTTCGTCGTATTCATCTTGATATAAAATCCGGCGCTGCCCGATTCGGTCAAAAGCTGCGCGCCGTCGTCGGCAAGCGCCTTCATGACCTCCGGCGGCAGCCACTGAGAGGATATGTCATGCTCCCCCTGGCTGATCAGGGTGCGTACGGTCGCCGGTTCGAGACCGTAGCGCAGGCGCACCGTGTCGGGCGCCGCATCAGGAACCGACAGGAAATAGTCGGGGTTCTTCTGCATGACCGTTTCCTGCTGCGGATTGTGCGCGGAAACCGTATAGGCGCCTGAGCCGGCGCTGTTGCCGGAAAGGAAGGCCTGTCCCCAGTCCTTCATCTCGCCGTCGCCGTCGCCGAGATTTTCCATCACCAGCTTCTTGTCGACGATCGGCAGGCGCACCATCGATGCGATGAAGGGCGCATAGGGCTCCTTCAGCGTGAAGGCGACGGTGGTGTCGTCAATCGCTTCCGCGCTCTCGACGACATTGAAAAGATAAGACAATCCCTGTCCGAGCGCCTGCATGCGTTCGAGCGAGTAGACGACGTCTTCGGCGGTCATGGGATTGCCGCTTTGAAATTTCACGTCGTCGCGCAGCTTGAAGGTGAAGGTCTGGCCGTCGGCCGACCAGCTTTCGGCCAGATGCGGAACGTGCCCGGGCGCGCCCTGCGCCGGCATGACCAGCGTGTCGTAGACGTTGAACATGAGGATCGAATCCGCG
This sequence comes from Hoeflea sp. CAU 1731, assembly GCF_039888615.1. Taxonomy (NCBI): domain Bacteria; kingdom Pseudomonadati; phylum Pseudomonadota; class Alphaproteobacteria; order Hyphomicrobiales; family Rhizobiaceae; genus Hoeflea; species Hoeflea sp. CAU 1731. Next base: position 151,460 of record NZ_JBDQQS010000007.1, read on the forward strand.
TAGTCCGACGCCTTTCCGGGATCGAGTTCGCCGACCGCGACCTCGTCGAGGCGCAGAACGGTTTCGGCAAGGGCGGGAGCCGCCGCCGCGAGAGTGAGCGTGCTCGCGCCGAGAAGCGCGGCGGTGAGTGACCGTGCAAGTGTGTTCATTTTACAGTTCCCCTGTTGGTGGATTGGGTTTCAGTCCTTTTCCTGGGCCTTTTCGGGCCTTCTGGGTTATTGGCGTTGTGCAGCGGGACGGTGGGTTCCTCGCAAAAGACATCCATTGTTCCCGCCCACAGGACCGTCGCCGGCGCATCGCCGTGATTCCATGTGGAATGCACCCTGGTCGACGGGAAATGAAGAGAGTCGCCGGCTTTCAGAACCGTGCGTTCGCCGTCAAGCTCGACGGTGATCGTGCCTTCCAGCACATACATCATCTCCTCTCCCTCATGGGAGATCGGCTCGCCGCGATGGCCGGGCGGTTCGTGGATGATGACGCTGCGGAGAATGTTGCCCGGAAAGGACGCGGAGATGCGCTCATAGGTCAGCGAGTTTTCGCTGATCGCATAGACCGGCCGCTCTGCCTGTCTAGTCACCACATCGCCTCTCGGCTGGGTCAGAAAGTCGCCGACATTGACCTTGAGGATACGCGAGACCGCCACCAGCGAGCTCAGCGATGGCGTCGCGATTCCGCGTTCGATCTGGGAAATGAAACCGACCGACAATCCGGATGCGTCCGCGACCGCCTTCAGCGTCAGCCCCAGCTCCCGGCGGCGTTCGCGCAACCGATGGGCGAGCGTATCATGCGCGTTTTCACGGGCAGCGGCTGCAGCGGATCGGACCAAATTTCGCCTCCGGTTTTAGTATCACTAAAATCATGGAGGCGACTTGAATTTCTGTCAAGCGTTTTTTAGTCAGGCTAAAATTTGGGCGGACAGAGTAAAATTGAAGCAGCTCGGTGCCGAGCGCCTTCGTGTAAAAGACCTTAGGAAACTATCGCTTGGTCAAAGTGCGACTGATGGCATCCTGCCAGCCGGCGAGATCGCGCTGTCTGGTCTCCTCGTCGAGCTGCGGCTCGAAGCGGCGATCGAGACGCCAGCTTTGCGAAAAACCTGCCGCGTCCGGCCACACGCCAGCCTTGTATCCGGCAAGCCATGCGGCGCCCAGCGCCGTGGTCTCCAGGATCACCGGACGGTCGACAGGCGCGGCCAGAATGTCGGCAAGACGCTGCATCGTCCAGTCGGAGGCGACCATGCCGCCGTCAACCCGCAGCACGGTGTCGGCGTCGCCGGAACTCCAGTCGTTCTTGTTGGCCTCCAGCAGATCGTAGGTCTGGAAGCAGACCGAATCGAGCACCGCTTTCGCCATTTCGGGCGCGCCGAAATTGCGCGTCAGCCCGAACACGGCGCCGCGTGCGTCGGCGTCCCAGTGCGGCGCGCCGAGCCCGACGAACGCCGGCACGAAATAGACGTGCTGCTGCGGATCGGCCTGTGCGGCAAGCCTGCCGCTTTCAGCGGCCGAACGAATGATTCCGAGTTTGTCGCGCAACCACTGCACGCCGGCGCCGGCGACGAAGATCGAACCTTCCAGCGCATAGGTGGTTGCGCCGTCCAGCCGATAGCCGATTGTCGTCAGGAGCCGGTTCTTCGAGCGCACCAGATCGGAGCCGGTATTGAGCAGCGCGAAACATCCTGTCCCGTAGGTTGATTTCATCATGCCGGGCTCAAAGCATGCATTGCCGATCAACGCCGCCTGCTGGTCGCCCGCCACGCCCAGGATCGGCGTTCCGGCGAGCGGAAGACCGCTCGCGACCACGCCGAAATCGGCCGCGCAGTCATGAACCTCAGGCAGCATCGAGGCCGGGACCTCGAGAATTTCGAGCAGTTCCGCGTCCCAGTCATTCTTCTCGATATTGAACAGGAGCGTGCGCGAGGCGTTGGTCGCATCGGTGACGTGGCGCGCGCCGTCGGTCAGACGCCAGATCAGAAAGGCGTCGATGGTTCCGAAACACAAATTGCCGCGCGTCGCGCGCTCCCGCGCGCCTTCGACGTTGTCCAGAAGCCAGTTGACCTTGGTGCCGGAAAAATACGGATCGAGGAGCAGTCCGGTCTTTTCCGTGAACACCGGTTCAAGACCGCGCTGCTTGAGCGCGTCGCAATACGCCGCCGTACGCCGATCCTGCCAGACGATGGCGTTATGGATCGGCTCACCGCTCTCGCGATCCCAGACGACGACCGTTTCGCGCTGATTGGTGATGCCGATTGCGGCGATGTCGGCGGGCTTCAGCGATGCGTCGGCCATCGCCTTCTCGACAGACCAGAGCACGGTTTTCCAGATTTCCTCCGGATCATGCTCCACCCAGCCCGAATCGGGGAAATGCTGGGCGAATTCCTTCTGGCCGACGGCGACAATGGATTGCGCGCCGTCGAATATGATGGCGCGGCTCGATGTCGTGCCCTGATCGATCGCAAGAATGTGGTCCGCCATTATGTCCTCCCCCCGCAGTTACCCCACGACGTTGCATGCGCCGCACGGCACGAAACATCAAGCAACCGTATATCGTCAAGCAGAAGGACCTCCATTTCCATTCCTTCGGCGATCTTCAAGACAAAACCCTGTCACACACTGTCGAAAATGTGTTGTTGTTTGACTTGTGCAATCCGGCAGGTCTGCCCGATAGTGTCAGGCTATCATGCTGCAGAAAACGCCCGGCGCATATCTTCCCCTTCAACGACCGGTTCTGGTCGCCTCGCTGCTGCTTGCGTTGCTTCTTCTCCTGGCGGCATGGCGCGAAGGAGCGACAAGATCGACGGAAGCCGCGCTGCTGGGCCTTTTGGCCGGCGTATCGCTCTATCATGCGGCCTTCGGCTTCACTTCCGCCTGGCGCCAAGTCGCTGTCGAGGCGAGGAGCGACGGGCTGAGAGCGCAGATCCTGCTCATTCTTCTGACATGCGCGGTTTCTTTTCCCTTGCTGGAAAGCGGCGGCGTTTTCGGACGCAACCTTTACGGCGCCGTTGCGCCCTTCGGCGTGTCGGCTGCGCTCGGCGCCTTCCTGTTCGGCGTCGGCATGCAGTTCTCCGGCAGTTGCGCCTCCGGCACGCTGTTTACGGCAGGCGGCGGCAATACGAGAATGATCGTGACACTCGCGGGCTTCGTTCTGGGTTCCATCATCGCCACCGCGCACATGCCGTTCTGGTGGTCGTTGCCGGCCTTCAGGGCCTACTCGCTTGTCAACGACTTCGGCGCCGTCGGCGCTTTCGCTCTCACAGCGTTTCTGCTGGGCGCAATCGCATTTCTGGCAATGCGCCGGGAGCGGCGGCGGTACGGACATCTTGAAGAAGCCGTTTGGAATGGCGGTCTGTTGCGCGGACCGTGGCCAAAGTCCTGGGGCGCTATCGCACTGTCCGTGGTGAGCATCCTGACCCTTGTGACGTTGACGCATCCCTGGGGTATTACGTCGGCCTTTGCCCTTTGGGGCGCCAAGATCGCAAATGGAATTGGCGTTCCGGTCGAGACGTGGCCGTACTGGTCAGGACAGACGCACCGCATCGAGGCGAGCGTCTTTGCCGATACGACGTCCGTCATGAATTTCGGCATCGTCGCCGGCGCGCTCCTCGCCGCCTCGCTCGCCGGCCGGTTTGCTCCGAATTTTCGAATTTCCGGCAAGGCTCTGCTCCTGTCGATTGTCGGCGGCCTGTTGATGGGATACGGCGCGCGCCTCGCATATGGTTGCAATATCGGCGCCTATATCGGCGGCGTGATATCCGGCAGCTTGCATGGCTGGGGCTGGCTCGTCTTCGGTTTTGCAGGCAGTCTGGCAGGCATCCGCATACGGTCTCGGATCGCCGGCGGAACCGTCTAGATCAACCTGCGTTGAACCCCTGATGTTTCATCCATGTCTTGATAATGTAAACAATTGGGTTCATCACACTCAAGCAATGCAACCGACCGCTCTCAGGGAAAACCCGAAAGAATGATTGTACCAGTCATCGTCAGCGGCGGCGTGGGCTCCCGTCTGTGGCCTGCATCCCGCCAGTCTCATCCGAAACCCTTCCTGCCGCTCGAAAACGGCCGGTCACTCCTGCTCAACACCTATGACCGCGCCGCATCTCTGGAAGGCGTCTCCGACGTGGTGACGATCACCGCGCGGGATTCCTCGTTCAAGACGGTCGATGAATACGAACAGTATGGCGACGGTCCGGTCAAGAACCACTATCTGCTGGAGCCGCAAGGGCGCGACACGGCTGCGGCCACGGCCGTCGCCGCAGCCTATGTGGCGGAGGCCTTCGGCGACGACGCAATCATCCTGCTCCTGCCCGCGGATCACGTGATCCTCGATCGGGAAGGCTTTCGCGCAGCGGTCGCCAAGGCGGCGCAAAGAGCCTCGGAAGGCCGCATCGTCACTTTCGGCATCAAGCCGACAGGACCTGAAACCGGCTACGGTTACATCGAGGTCGACGGCGAGAACGCCGTGCGCTTCGTCGAAAAGCCTGACGTTGAAACCGCGCAATCCTATCTTGAATCGGGCCGTTTCCTCTGGAATTCCGGCATGTTCTGCTTTGCCGCCGGTTCGATGATCGCGTCGATGCAGGAGTGGTGCCCTGATATCCTCGAAAAGAGCCGCCTCGCTATTGAGAAAGGCGACAGGGAAGAGTTCGACGACGGCCGCATAGAGACGACGCTGGACGGCGAGACATTCGCCACGGTTCCGAAGATCTCCGTCGACTACGCGGTGATGGAGAAGGTGAAAAACCTTTCCGTCATTCGGGCGGATATCGGCTGGAGCGATGTCGGAACCTGGTCTTCCCTTTCGGAGAGTTTCGCCCGCGACGCGGACGGCAACTCGGCGATCGGCGACGTCGCTATGGTCGGCGCGCACAACTGCTTCGTCCATTCCGAAAATCGTCTGGTCGGACTGGTCGGCGTCGACGACATCGCCGTCGTCGATACCCGCGACGCGACGCTGGTCGTGAAGAAGGACAAGGCGCAGGACGTGAAAGCGCTGTTCGAACAGCTTCGCGATGCCGGTCACGAGGCCTACGCCACCTTCCCAAAGGGCCGCCGCCCATGGGGGTCCTACACCGTTCTGGACGAAGGCCCCGGTTACAAGGTCAAACGGATCGAGGTGCGGCCGGGCGGCTGCCTGAGCCTGCAGTCTCACAAGCATCGCTCGGAGCACTGGACGGTGGTCCAGGGCGTCGCGCATATCGTCAACGGCGACGCCAATCTCGTGCTCGAGGCGAACGAATCGACCTATATCGAACGCGGCAACGTCCACCGGATGGAAAATCGCGGAAATGAACCAATGACCCTCATCGAGGTGCAGACGGGCGCCTATCTGGGCGAGGACGACATCGTCCGCTACGAAGACATCTACGGCCGCTCGTAAACGGCTCCCAGCAATACATTGGAATATGAGGATTGAAAAATGGCGCAGTCCGTTGGCTCAGCCGAGCGTGAATCACTGACATATCTGTTTCTCGAGGCCGCGCTTGCGGCAGGCGGCGTCGTCATGCGGCACTACCGCAACCTGTCCGGCGTGGAGACCAAATCCGACAATTCGCCGGTGACGGCGGCGGACCGCGAAGCCGAGGCTGTCATTCTCGAGTACCTGGCGAAGGGCGCCTCCCGGTTTCCGGTCGTTGCGGAAGAATCGGTTTCGGCCGGCCGCATTCCGCAACTCGACGGCGACGCTTTCATTCTTGTCGATCCGATCGACGGCACCAAGGAGTTTATCCAGAGCCGGACGGATTTTACCGTCAACATCGCCCTGATCGACAATGGCCAGCCGCTGCTCGGCGTCGTGTTCTGTCCGGCGCTCGAAACGATATACTGGTCCGACGGCGACAAGGCCTGGAGCGGCGCGGTAAAAGCCGGCGAAGGCGTCGACGCCATTGCCGACCGCAAGGCGCTGCGCGTCCGGCCCGTTCCGGAAAAGCTGACCGCCGTCGCAAGCCGTTCGCATCGCGACGAAAAGACGGACGCCTTCCTGAACGAAAAAGGCGTCACGGAGTGCGTTTCGCGCGGTTCCTCTCTGAAATTCTGTGTTGTGGCCGAAGGCGAAGCCGATATCTATCCGCGCTTCGGCCCGACCATGGAGTGGGACATCGGCGCCGGACACGCCGTCCTCTCAGGCGCCGGCGGCAAGGTCGTGCGGGCAGACGGCTCGGACTTTGTCTACGGCAAGCAGGATGCGGGATTTCGCAATTCAGCCTTTATTGCCTACGGCGGTCAGTAGCTTTCCAGTGTCGCAATTTGTAAAATCTTGTAATTGACTGTCATTTCTGGAGTCATTTACAAGGCACACGCATTAATGTTTAGAATAGTTTGCATTTTGCGACAAAGGGCGACATCTGATGAAATTTCCCGAGGAGGTACTTCGGAACCGCACTTCCGGCGACGGCGCAATACGCTGCTGGACCACGGACACGCTGTTTTCCGCACTCTCGGAGAAGGGCGACGCGGCCACCAAGCGCACTGTCGAACGCACTATACTGTCGGAAGGCCTGCTGCCGCCTGCGCTGGAAACGGCTGACCTGCGTGACGAGCGCGACCGTACTGTCAAGAGCTTTGCGGCAGAAACGCTTGCCGAACTGGCGCGCAAGGAACGGGTGCTCTCCCTGCATGTCCAGCAACATGAAACCCCGGATGGCCAAAGTCTTCTGGTCTCCAATGACGGGCGCGGTGGCCGCCGCTGGGTGTTTTTGTCGTCCAGCCAACCGACGGACGAAGAGCTTCTCCAGGCCATCGGCTTGCTGCGCGAGGATCCGGAGCGCAGGATGCTGGTCTGGCCGCACGGCCTCCTGACAGCGCGTCTGAGAAAACTGATCGACAGCGAAAACAGGCTCGGCGACGGCGTGACTGCAGCGCTCGCAGCCTATCACCCGATCGTTGACCTGGAGGATATCGTCGCCCGCTCCGGAGGCGATGTCCCCAAGACAACGCACCTGACCCATCTCGATCGCCTGGAGGCTGAAAGCATCCATATCATGCGCGAGGTGGCCGCCACCGCCGACAATCCGGTGATGCTCTATTCGGTCGGCAAGGACAGCGCCGTCATGCTGCATCTGGCGCGCAAGGCCTTCTACCCGTCTCCGCCGCCCTTCCCGCTGCTGCATGTCGATACGCGCTGGAAGTTCCAGGAGATGTACCAGTTCCGCGACCGCATGGCCGCCGACGCCGGCATGGACCTGATCGTCCACGTCAATCCGGAGGGCGTTGAAAAGGACATCAACCCGATCGACCACGGCAGCGCTGTCCACACCGACATCATGAAAACGCAGGGCCTCAAACAGGCGCTCGACAAATACGGTTTCGACGTCGCCTTCGGCGGCGCCCGTCGCGACGAGGAAAAAAGCCGCGCCAAGGAGCGCGTCTTCTCGTTCCGCACCAGGACGCAGCGCTGGGACCCGAAGAACCAGCGTCCGGAACTGTGGAACCTCTACAACACGACGAAGAGCAAGGGCGAGAGCATCCGCGTCTTCCCGATCTCCAACTGGACCGAGCTCGACGTCTGGCAGTACATCTATCGCGAAAGCATCCCCATCGTGCCGCTCTACTTCTCGCATGTCCGGCCGACTGTCGAACGCGACGGCATGCTGATGATGCTTGACGACGACCGCGTCCGGCCGATGGACGGCGAAACCGTGAGATTCCGCAAGATCCGCTTCCGCACCCTTGGCTGCTATCCGCTCACCGGCGGCATTGATTCCGAAGCCGAAGACCTCGGCGCGATCATTCTCGAACTCCTCCAGACCCACAGCAGCGAACGCCAGGGACGCGCCATCGACACCGACAGCGCCGCCTCCATGGAGCACAAGAAGCAGGAGGGGTACTTCTGATGAACGTCGAAACGGCAAAGGACATCCAGTCCTATCTGGAACATCAGGCGGGCCTCGAAACGCTCCGCTTCATCACCTGCGGCAGCGTCGACGACGGCAAGTCGACCCTGATCGGGCGCATGCTCTACGAATCGAAGATGATCTTCGACGACCAGCTGGCGGAACTCGAAAACACGTCGCGCAAGATCGGCACGCAAGGCGAAGACATCGACTTCGCGCTGCTCGTCGACGGCCTGAGCGCGGAGCGCGAACAGGGCATCACCATCGACGTCGCCTACCGGTTCTTCGCGACCGACAAGCGCAAGTTCATCGTCGCCGACACACCCGGCCACGAACAATACACCCGCAACATGGTCACCGGCGCCTCGACGGCCGACGTCGCCGTCATCCTGATCGACGCCCGCAAGGGCGTGCTCACCCAGAGCCGCCGCCACAGCTTCATCGTGTCACTGCTCGGCATCCGTCACATCGTGCTCGCCGTCAACAAGATGGACCTCGTCGGCTATGACGAGGCCATCTACGACGCCATCGTCGAGGACTATGAAAAGATGGCCGAGGCGCTCGACTTCGAGACGATCACGGCCATTCCCGTCTCTGCGCTCAAGGGCGACAACATCGTCGAACGCTCAGGCAAGACCCACTGGTATCACGGACCTACCCTGCTTGGTTTCCTCGGCGTCGTCGAGACACGAAAGGCGCTCGCCGATCACGGCTTTCGCATGCCGGTGCAGTGGGTCAATCGCCCGGATCTCGACTTTCGCGGCTATGCCGGCGTCGTCGTCGCGGGCAGCGTGTCCAAAGGCGACAAGGTCCGTATCCTGCCATCGGGTGAACAGGCCACCGTCGACCGCATCCTGCTTGGCATGAGCGATCTTGAGACAACGCTCACGGACCAGGCCGTCACCGTTACGCTCGACCGGGAAGTCGACATATCGCGCGGCGACGTCATCGTCGCCGGACAGGACCCTTGCGAAACCTCGGATCAGTTCGAGACGAAGCTTGTCTGGATGGATCAGGAAGAAGGCTTCATCGGCCGCAGCTACCGCATGAAAATCGGCGCAGCCATGGTCAACGCCACGCTGTCGGACATTCGTCACAAATACAATATCAACACCTTCGAGGAGGTGCCCGGCCGCAATCTGGCGCTCAACGACATCAGCGTCGTGAAACTCGGTCTAGACCGGCCGGTCGCCTTCGAGCCCTTCAGGGATTGTCCGGCCATGGGCTCCTTCGTGCTCATCGACCGGCAGACCAACCGCACTGTCGCCGCCGGCATGATCGACTACGCGCTGCGGCGCGCAAGCAACGTCCACCGCCAGGCCGTCACCGTAGACAAGGCTGCCCGCGCGCATCTCAACGGCCACAAGGGCAAGGTGCTGTGGTTCACCGGCCTCAGCGGCTCCGGCAAGTCGACCATCGCCAATGCGTTGGAACAGCGGTTGCACGCTCAGGGCCTGCGGACCTACATCCTCGATGGCGACAATGTCCGCCTCGGCCTCAACCGCGATCTCGGTTTCACCGACGCCGACCGGGTGGAAAACATTCGCCGCATCGCCGAAGTCGCAAAGCTGATGGTCGACGCAGGGCTGATCGTCATGACCGCCTTCATCTCGCCATTCCGCGCGGAGCGGCAGATGGCGCGCGAACTCTTCGAGGCAGACGAGTTCGTGGAGATTTTCGTCGATACGCCGCTGGAAACCGCCGAAAAGCGCGACCCGAAGGGGCTCTATAAGAAAGCCCGTCGCGGCGAACTGCCGAACTTCACCGGTATCGACAGTCCTTACGAGGCCCCGGAAACCCCGGAATTCCACCTCCACACGGAGATGGAAACCCTCGACGCGCTGGCCGACCATCTGGCGGCCGGTCTCGACCTCAACCTGTAGCGGCCTCCGCGATCCGGTCGAAGACATAAGCTTTCGCCGACCGGATGCTGTTTTCAAGGCTTTCGCCGCTGGCCAGGCCGGCGGCGATCGCGCTCGCCAGCATACAGCCGGTCCCGCGCAACGATCCGTCCAGCCGGGGAGCCGAAAACCGGACCGGTTCGCTGTCGTGTCGAAACAGCACGTCTGTTGCAGCGTCTCCGCCGGCGTGTCCGCCCTTGACCAGAACGGCCCGGCAGCCTTGCCTCAGCAGCGCCCTGCCCTGATGTTCCGCCGCCGATGCGGATTTCGCCTCCGGCTCTTCGAGCAGACAGGCCAGTTCGGCAAGATTGGGCGTCACCAGAGTGCAGAGCGGCATGAGACAGTCTCTCAAGTTGACGATCGCCGCCTCGTCGGTCAGCCGACCTCCCGACGAACTGACAAGAACAGGATCGAGCACCGCCGGCATCTCTCTGTTCGCCGCCAGAAAGGATACAACGGCACGAATGGCCTCCGCGTGCCCCAGCAGGCCGATCTTGACGGCACGGATCGGGTTCGCCTCCGCTGCCGCCGCCATCTGCTGCAGGATCAGGTCGCCCGGCATCGCCTCGATATGTCTCACGCCATGATGGGTTTGCACAGTCACCGCCGTGATCGCGGGACAAGCCGCCACGCCGAACGCAGCCAGCGTCGTCGTGTCGCGCGACACCCCCGCGCCGCCCGAGGAATCGGTTCCTCCGACGACCAGCACATACGGCTTCATCGCCATCGCGCGGTGGTTTCGATCCATTCGACCGTCCGCGCTTTCGGATCGGGATTAAGCGTGATGTCGGTCACCACCGCCGCGCATTCGGCGCCATGCGCGAACACGCCTTCCAACCGATCGGGCGTCAACCCGCCAATCGCGACCAGCGGCAGGTCGCCAATCCGCTTCCTCCACTGCGCGATGCGATCGAGCCCCTGCGGATCCCACTTCATTTTCTTCAGCCGGGTCGGATAGATCGGGCCGAGCGCGACATAGTCCGGTTCAGCCAGAAGCGCCGTTTCCAGTTCGTCGTAGTCGTGAGTGCTCAGTCCCAGCCGCAATCCGGCCTTCCTGATCGCGAGGCGATCGGCTTCGGCCAGATCTTCCTGGCCGAGATGCACAAAGTCGCATCCCTCCTCGATCGCCAGCCGCCAGAAATCGTTGACGATCAACTGGCAGCCATGGGCATGGCAAAGGTCGCGCGCCTTGCGGATTTCGGCGCGTAGCTCTGCCTCCGCGGCGTCCTTGATCCGCAACTGCACGAGCCTGACGCCGAGCGGCGCCAGCCGCTCGATCCAGGCGGCGCTGTCGACGATGAGATAGAAAGGATCGAGCGTCACGAGAACACCGCCTTGCCGATCACCGGCGTCGAAGGCACGGCGACGTCACGCGGTTCGAGCGGCTGTGCGCCGGCCGCGAGATGTCCCGCCTCGATCGCCAGCGCAAAGGCCTTCGCCATCGCCACGGGATCGCTGGCCGCGGCCACTGCCGTGTTGAGGAGCACGGCGTCGTAACCAAGCTCCATCACCGCGGCCGCATGCGACGGGCGTCCGATGCCAGCGTCGACAATCAGGGGAATGTCCGGGACATGGGCGCGCAGGCTTCGGAGCGCATCCTTGTCGACAGGCCCCCTGGCAGAACCGATCGGCGCGCACCAGGGCATGAGCACCCGGCATCCGGCGTCAAGCAGCCGGTCGGCGACCACCAGATCGTCTGTCGTGTAAGGGAACACCTCGAACCCGTCGTCAATCAGGATTCGCGCGGCTTCCACCAGCGCGAAGACATCCGGCTGCAGCGTGTCGTGGTGGCCGATCACTTCGAGCTTGATCCAGTTCGTGCCGAACACCTCGCGCGCCATTTGCGCCGTCAGCACGGCCTCCTTCACCGAGTGGCAGCCAGCGGTGTTGGGCAAAACCTGCACGTCGAGATCGCAGATCAGCGACCAGAAACCGCCAACCCGTCCGCTGCCGCCGGCGATCTCCCGGCGCAGCGACACCGTCACGATCTGCGCGCCCGCTTCGCGCACCGCCCGCTGCAGCACGGCGGGCGAAGGGTAGTTCGCGGTTCCAAGCAACAGTCGCGAGGCCACCGCCCGGCCATAAAGTTCCAGCATGACTCACCCTCCCTTCATCGGCGACAGGATCTCGATCCGGTCGCCTTCGTTGAGTATCCTCGACGATCTGCGGGACGCCTTGACCAGTTCGCCGTTGACGGCCGTCGCCAGCCATTCGCCGCGATAATCGAGGGCGTCCATGAGGTCGGCGAGCGTCGACGCCGATATGTCTTGGCGTTCGCCGTTAACCGTGAGTTCCATTGCGCAACTCCATTCCTGATATCTGTTCGCAAAGAAGATCGGCCGCCTGCCTGGCCATGGCGGGCGCCAGCAGAAAGCCGTGACGGTAGAGCCCGTTGACCGAAACCACGCCACCCTCGACTTTCACCCGCGGCAGGTTGTCGGGATAGGCCGGGCGGACGCCGACGCCGGTTTCGACCACTTCGGCTTCGCCGAAGGCCGGGTGCAGGCTGTAGGCGGCGTTCATGAGCTCCATCATCGAGCGCACGGAAACCGGTCCCGCCCGGCTGCTTTCGATCATCGTCGCGCCGACCATGAAGCAGTGGTCCTGCCGAGGCACGACATAGACAGGGAAACGCGGGTGGAGCAGACGCACCGGTCGCGACAGGCTGATCTCGGCGGTCCGCAGGATCAGCATCTCGCCGCGCACGCCGCGCAGATCGGGATCGTCCGCAGCTCGTGCGAAACCCGTGCAGTCGGCCTCGAGGCTGCAATTCTCTGCGGCTTCATTGAAGGTTCCGCCGAAGTAAAATCGAACCCCGCGGCTTTTCAGTATGTCCAGCAGCCCCGACAACGCTCGCCGCGGGTCAAGATGCGCCTCGCTTTGGAAGAACAGCGCATGGTGAAAGCGACCAGCCAGATCCGGCTCCAGCTCCGCGATTCTATCGGCGTCGATAACCGTGTAGCCTGTCGTGCGGCTCGCAAACCGCGCCAGTTCCGCCCTGTCCCGTCCCGGCGCAACGACGAGCGTTCCGTTCCGGGTCACTTCGCCCGGCAGGATATCGTTCCACCAGTCGGCAGCGTCCCTGCCCCACGTCAGCACCTCTTCTTCCGCGCTCGCCCGCTCGCACCAGGGCGCCAGCATTCCCCCCGCCATGGCAGAGGCGTTGCCGAGGAGGCTCTCGCTGCGATCGATCACGGCCACCGCGACCTCCCGCCTTGCAAGTTCAGCCGCAAGGGCGAGGCCGGCGACCCCGGCCCCCTTGATCAGGACGGTCACAGCTTCTGATCCCCGGATTTTTCCAGCGCCTCCGCAGACATGTAAAGATCGCCGCCTTCGCGATATTTCTGGGCCATCGCCGCCATCCCCTCCTTCTGCGCCTCGGCGCGAATGTCGTGCGAGATACGCATGGAACAGAATTTCGGGCCGCACATGGAGCAGAAATGCGCGAGCTTGTGCGCCTCCTTCGGCAGCGTCTCGTCGTGGAAGTTCTGCGCCGTCTCCGGATCGAGCGACAGGTTGAACTGGTCTTCCCAGCGGAACTCGAACCGCGCCCGCGACAGGGCGTCGTCGCGGATCTTCGCCGCCGGATGTCCCTTGGCGAGATCGGCCGCATGCGCCGCGATCTTGTAGGTGATCACGCCGGTCTTCACGTCCTCCCGGTCCGGCAGGCCCAGGTGCTCCTTCGGCGTCACATAGCAGAGCATCGCGGTGCCGAACCAGCCGATCATCGCTGCCCCGATGGCGCTGGTAATGTGGTCGTAGCCCGGCGCAATGTCGGTCGTCAGCGGTCCGAGCGTGTAGAACGGCGCCTCGCCGCAGATCTCGAGCTGCTTGTCGACATTCTCCTTGATCTTGTGCATCGGCACGTGACCCGGCCCCTCGATCATCACCTGGCAGTCCTTGTCCCATGCGATTTGAGTGAGCTCGCCCAGCGTCTCCAGTTCGGCGAACTGCGCCGCGTCATTGGCGTCCGCGATCGATCCGGGCCGCAATCCGTCGCCCAGCGAAAATGACACGTCGTACATCCGGCAAATGTCGCAGATCTCCTCGAAATGCTCGTAGAGGAAGCTTTCGCGGTGATGGTGCAGGCACCACTTGGCCATGATCGAGCCGCCGCGCGAGACGATGCCGGTGACGCGATCGACGGTCAGCGGAATGTAGTGCAGCCTCACACCGGCATGGATCGTGAAATAGTCTACGCCCTGTTCCGCCTGCTCGATCAGCGTGTCGCGAAAGACCGGCCAGTCGAGATCCTCCGCCACGCCGCTGACCTTTTCCAGCGCCTGGTAGATCGGCACGGTGCCGATGGGCGCGGGCGAATTGCGGATGATCCATTCGCGGATGTTGTGGATGTTGCGGCCGGTCGAAAGATCCATGACCGTGTCTGCGCCCCAGCGCGTCGCCCACACCATCTTCTCGACCTCCTCGGCCATCGACGAGGTGACCGCCGAATTGCCGATATTGGCGTTGATCTTGGTCAGGAAATTCCGGCCGATGATCATCGGCTCGGATTCCGGATGGTTGATGTTGGCGGGAATGATCGCCCTCCCGCGCGCCACCTCGCTGCGCACGAATTCCGGTGTCACGTGATCGGGGATCGAAGCGCCAAAACGCTCACCGTCGTATTCCGCCTCCAGCGCTTTTTCGCGACCGAGATTCTCGCGGATCGCGATGAATTCCATTTCCGGCGTGATAACGCCGGCGCGGGCGTAGGCCAGCTGGGTGACGGCCTTGCCGTCGCGACCGCGCATCGGCGCGTTGCGCACAGGAAACTCCGGCGTGAGCCGCTTGCCGTCGACAAAGCCATTGTCCTCGGGCTTCACGTGGCGGCCTTCATAGGTCTCCACGCCGCCGCGTTCTCTAATCCATGCTTCCCTCAGCCGCGGAAGGCCTGCGCCGATGTCGGTGGTGCGTTCCGCGTCGGTGTAAGGTCCGGAAGAATCGTAGACCGTAACCGGCGGTTCGCCGGAGGTCGGATGCACGGCGATCTCGCGCATTGGAACGCGCAGGCCGGAATGCAAACGGCCTGCCTTGTAGACCTTGCGGGAAGCCGGCAGCGCGCCGGTGGTGACGGTTGGCGTTGTGCCGGACCGGTTGAGGGGAGCAGTCATGGGAGCCTCCTTTGCTCGCTTGCATTGGAGACCCAGTTCGACGTCGAAAGGAGAAAGAGGCTTGCCGGATTCAGGAAGGACTCTCGTCGTTTCCGAAAGCGGGGTTGAGACCCGGGAAGCTTCCGCACCGTCCCTACGCCAGTATGAACTGGATCAGGTTCATCGGGTCACTGCGCTGCTCGCGCCAGCAGTATCTCAGCCCCTTGTCGGGACCCCCCTGGTGAAGCGTCAACAATGGGAGAGGACTGCGATCTTGTCAACGGACAAAGATTGTTCTCTTCTTCACAGGAAGAGATTGATGTTTCCGCGACGTCTTGCGAGGGACGGAGGCGTCGAAAAAATTCATACTGGGTGCTGCAGACCCGGCGCCGCTGGGTTACCCAATTCAACCACTTCCCTCATGCCGGCCAACGAGCCGGCATCCAGCAGCCCGCACGTCCGTGCAGGCGAAAAATGAGATGGTAGCTCAATGAGACCCGGGTATCAGAAACCGGCCTCGTTCATCTCCAGGCACGTCCGGTCCATGGTGACGAGCAGCGCGCACTGGCTCTTGATCACCGGCATTTCGTATCGGAAGAAATACCGGCAAGCCTTTGTTTTTCCATTGTAGTAAGCATCGCCCGCCGCGCCGCCGGTCTCAAGCGCCCTGAGCGCCGCCTGCGCCTGTTTCAGCCACAGCCAGCCAACGACCACGTGGCCAAGCATGTCGAGATAGATCGTGGCGTTGGCAAGGTAGGTTTCCGGATCGACTTCCCCGGCCTTCGCCCCCATGGACGCCGTCGTGTCGGCGGCAAGTCGCGACCACTTTTCAAGGGCTTGCGCGCTTTCCCTCAACTCCTCGACATTCGATGCTTCCGCGACGGTTTCCGATATCTTCTTCATCAGCAGCCGGAAGGCCTTGCCGCCCTCCATCGGCACCTTTCGACCCAGCAAGTCGAGCCCCTGAATACCGCGCGTGCCCTCGTGAATGTGGTTGAGGCGATTGTCGCGATAGAGACGTTCGACAGGATAGTCGCGCGTATAGCCGGCGCCGCCAAACACCTGGACGGCGCTTTCATTTGTACGCAACCCGAACTCAGACGGCCACGATTTGACGATCGGCGTCAGCATTTCAAGCAGCGTACCGGCCTCTTCCGCCGCCTCGCCATCGCCCGATGCAGCTTCGTCGAAGAGGCTCGCCGCGAAGAAACACAAGGCCAGCGCGCCCTCCGCATAGGCCTTCTGCTGCATCAGCATGCGGCGCACGTCGGCGTGCCGGATGATCGGGATCATCGGCGAAGAGGGGTCGCGGTTCGTCAGCGGCCGACCTTGCGTCCTGTCCTTGGCGTAGGCGAGCGCATGCAGATAGCCGGTATAGCCGGTCGCGGCGGCGCTCAGGCCCACGCCGATCCGCATTTCGTTCATCATCGAAAACATCTGGGCCAGGCCCTTGTGCGGTTCGCCGACGAGATAGCCGATCGCGCCCCCGTTCTCTCCGAGATTGAGAACGCAATTGACCGTGCCGCGATTGCCCATCTTGTGATTGAGGCCGGCAAGCCGGATGTCGTTGCGTTTTCCGCGCGAACCGTCCGCCTCAATCAGGTAGCGCGGCACGATGAACAGCGAAATTCCCTTCACGCCGGGCGGCCCGCCGGGGATCTTCGCCAGCACCAGATTGATGATGTTCTCCGACATTTCGTGGTCCGCGCCGGATATCCACATCTTGTTTCCGAAGAGCCGGTAGCGGCCGTCGTCCTGCGGTTCCGCGCGCGTCCGAATGTCGCCGACCGACGAGCCGGCATGCGGTTCCGACAGCGCCATGGTGCCGAAATAACGGCCCTCGATCATCGGCTTGAGATAGATTTCCTTTTGCTCCTGGTCGCCATGCTCGGCCAGCAGATTGCCCGCCGCCATGGTGAGACCGGCATAGCCGTGCGTGCCCGTATTAGCCGCGCCGAACCAGGCCGAGATCGCCGTGTTGAGAAGATAGGGCAGTTGCAACCCGCCATACGCCTCGTCGAAACTCACGCCCATCAGGCCGGCCTCCGTGAAGCTCGCGAGCGCCTCCTTCACATCCGGAATGATCGACACGGTCTCGCCGTCGAAAGTCGGCTCGTTGGCGTCCACCTTGGCCGCATGCGGTTCGAACTTGTCCTCGGCGATCCGCTCGACGCTCTCCAGGATCGCGTCGTAGACGTCGCGTCCGGCCTCGGCGTATCGCGGCCTGCTTCCAAGGTTTTCCAGATCAAGAAAATCATAGAGGAGAAAGGCGATCTCCTCTCGACGCATGACATTCGGCACAGCTTCCTCCCGGCCCGTGAATCTTCTGTTCATCCTTGATCTATTTTGACCACGATCTCAACACGAAGGAGGTGAAAAACTGCGGGTTGTCCGCGTCCGGCGAGTCGATTATTCGTGTGGCTTCTTCGAACCGCCTTCTGCCGGAGTCGCAGCATGAACGGGGCCAGATTTGATTTCGTCGTGGTCGGCGCCGGCTCCGCCGGATGCGTGCTCGCCGATCGGCTCTCGCGCAGCGGCCGCAATTCCGTACTGCTTGTAGAGGCAGGCGGCAGCGACCGGCGTCCCGACATTCGGGTGCCGATCGGCTATGGCTTCACGTTTCGCAGTCCCGCTGTCAACTGGATGTATTCGGCTGAACCGGATCCCGGCCTCAACGGACGCGTCGCCTACTGGCCACGCGGTCGTGTTCTCGGCGGTTCGAGTTCGATCAACGCCATGGTCTATTGCCGCGGCCTGCCGCCCGACTTCGACGACTGGTCGGCCGCAGGCGCAAAAGGCTGGGACTGGAAGTCGGTCCTGCCGGTGTTCGAGCGCACTGAAACCAAAGCGCGGCGCGTCGACGGCAGGCTGGAGACAACCGGCGATGGACCGCTGTGGGTGACGGACGAGACCGACCAGGTCCATCCGCTTACCGCGCGGTTCATCGAGGCGGCGCGCGAGGCGCAATGGCCGATCACGCCCGATGCCAACAGCGACAGGTGGGAAGGTCTCGGCTTCTTCCACAACAACACCCGGATGGGCTGGCGCTGTTCATCGGCGAGCGCCTTTCTCAAGCCGGCGCTGCGCAGACCGAACCTGACGGTTCTGACGAAAGCGATGGTCGACAGCATCCTGTTCGACGGCAAGAAGGCGACCGGCGTTGCGTTGCGCCAGGGCGGGCGATCGCAAACGGTGTTCGCCAATCGCGAAGTCATCATCAGCGCCGGGGCCGTCAACAGCCCCAAGCTTCTGCAGCTCTCAGGCCTCGGTCCCGCCGAACATCTCAGAGAGACCGGCGTGGAAGTGCTGCAGGACATGCCGGAAGTCGGCGGCGGCATGCAGGACCATCTCGCCATCACCTATCTCTACGAATCGAACGAACCGTCGCTGAACGGAATGCTCTATCCGTTGCACGGCCGCGCATGGGTGGCGTTGCGTTACGCGCTTACCCGACGCGGGCCGTTGAGCATGAGCATCAACCAGTGCGGCGGCTTTCTCAAATCCGGCCCGAACAGCGCCTTTCCGGATATGCAGATCTATTGCAATCCGGCGACCTATTCCTCCGGCGGCGGCGACAAGCCGCGGCTCGATCCCGCGCCGGGCTTTCTCCTTTCGTTTCAGCCCTGTCGTCCAACCAGCCGCGGCCGCATCGACATCGCCTCGGCCAATCCGGATGCGCCGCCGCGCATCCGTCCCAACTCGCTTGCCACAGAAAATGACCGCGCGGCAGTCCTGCGCGGCGCGCGACTTCTCGAGCAAATGATCGAAACGCCGACGATAAAACAGCTCATCAAGCGGTCGAAGCAGCCGGATCCATCGACCATGTCCGACGAAGAGATCTACGCCGATTTCACCGAGCGGGGCGCCACCAACTACCACCCGACCTGCACCTGCCGGATGGGGTCTGACAGTGCAAATTCCGTTCTCGACAGCCGACTGAAAGTCCACGGCGTCGAGGCGCTCAGGGTTGTCGACGCCTCGGCCTTCCCGAACATCACCTCCGGAAACACCAACGCGCCGACCATTATGCTTGCACAAAGGGGCGCGGACCTTATTCTTGAAGACGCAGGAGAAACGGTAACGCCATGAAACTGCAAACGATCGAAACCTTCGTCGTCGGCAATCCGCCCCCGCGCTTCGGCGGCAACTATTTCATCTTCGTCAAGCTGGTCACGGCCTGCGGCGTTGTCGGCTATGGCGAAATCTACAATGCGACCTTCGGTCCGCATCTCTGCGCGAAAATGGCCGAAGACGTGTTCGCCCGCAATTTCGAGGGCGAGGACCCGCACCACATCGAAAAGCTCTGGCGGCGGACCTATGGCGCCGGCTACACGCTGCGCCCGGACGTGACCGTCATGGGCGTGTTGAGCGGGCTCGAGATGGCCTGTTGGGACATCGTCGGCAAGGCGGCGAACCGGCCGGTCTACGACCTGCTCGGCGGCAAGGTGCATGAACGGCTGCGCAGCTACACCTATCTCTATCCGATGGACGGGGACGTCTATCCGGACCCTGTCACCCGCAACGTCTACAACGATCCGGACATGTCGGCCGAGGCGGCGCTTGCCTGCGTCGAGCAGGGCTTCACCGCCGTGAAGTTCGACCCGGCGGGACCATACACCGTCTATGACGGCCACCAGCCGAGCCTTGAGGATCTCGAACGCTCCGAACTCTTCTGCAAACGCATCCGCGAAGCCGTCGGCACGCGCGCCGACCTGCTGTTCGGCACCCACGGCCAGTTCACCGTGTCGGGGGCAAAACGCATGGCGCGGCGGCTGGAAGCCTACGATCCGCTCTGGTTCGAGGAGCCGGTGCCGCCGGAAATGCCAGAGCAGATGGCCGAGGTCGCGCGCTACACCTCGATCCCCATATCCACCGGCGAGCGGCTCTGCACGAAATACGAATTCGCCCGTGTGCTCGATCACGGCGCCGCCTCGATCCTGCAGATGAATCTCGGGCGTGTCGGCGGCCTGCTCGAAGCCCGCAAGATCGCCGGCATGGCCGAGACGCGGTACGCCCAGCTCGCACCGCACCTCTATTGCGGACCGATTGTCGGCGCGGCGAACATCCAGCTTGCGACCTGCTCGCCCAACTTCCTAATCCTTGAAAGCATCCAGACATGGGGCGGCTTTCATTCCGAATTACTGAAATCGCCGATCCGCTGGGAAAACGGTTACGTCATTCCGTCGCCGGAACCGGGTCTCGGGGTGGAACTGAACGAGGATGTCGCGCGCGCGCATCCCTGGACCGGCGACGCGCTGCATCTCGGCATGAAAACAGAACCGCCGGAGTTCTGACGTCAGTCTGCAATTTAGAACATAGCAGGAACTTTCCAGCTGCAGCCGGACGCGATTTGTGCTATATGGAGCGCTGTCCGACCGTAGAAATTTTTTACCCGGATCGGGAGCGGACTGACAATAAATCCCGGAAAGTGCAGATTCCCGAAACAAAGCCAGATCGCAACCGAGCGCTGAAATGACGGATTCCCGAAACAAACCCAGATTGGAGATTTGTCGCAGAATCGCGAATTCCCGAAACGAAGCCAGTTTCCCGCATCGCTGTTGATTTGCAGATTCCCGAAACAAACCCAGTCACGGAAATTCCGGGATTCCCCAAACAAAGCCAGATCAGGGTAATGGTCTCAAAACGCAGATTCCCGAAACAAAGCCAGATTTGAAAATATTAAATTTTTCACAATAAAATCAATTATTTAATTGATTTTCTGATCGGCGACTTGTTTCTCCACCAGTTGCCAGACGAACAGGGCTGTGACGAAGACCAGCGCGCCTGTCGTCAGGTAGACCGGCCAGAACTGACCGGTTTCAAGTAGCAGCGCGCCACAAAGCGCGATGCCGACGGTCCCGCCGAACATCTGGATCGTGAGATTGATGCCGCTGGCCTGTCCGCGTTCGGCTTCCGGCACGGCGTTCATCAGCGCCTTGCGCGCCGGGACGGCGAAGAACGGCAGCGACGCGCCCCAGACGATCAGGGCGGCGACGATCAGCCAGAATGACTGGAGGCCGACGCCTAGGGCGATGAAAAGAACGCTTGCGCCGTTGATGACCAGCGTGATGAGCAGCGGCGCCCGCGACCCGTAAAGGTCGGAGACACGTCCGGAGCCGTAGGAGGTGAGGAGCGTTGGCAGGATGGCGAGCAGCAGCACCGCGCCCGATTCGATCGCCGACACCTTCATGACCTGCTGCAGGTAGAGCGGCGTGAAAACGAAAATGACCATCTTCATGAACTGGAACGAGAAGAAGACGATATTGCCGCCGGTGAAGGTCGCAATCTTCAGGAGGTCGACATGAAAGAAGGCCGTCTCCAGACGCTTCTCGACCATGAAGAAGATCGCCAGCAGGACAACTCCGGCTGCGAACAAGAGTAGCGTCAGCCCGGACAGCCAGCCCCAGTCGGCGCCCTGCATCAGCGCGACGACGATGAGACTGAGACCGACGATCAGCGTCGGAAATCCCCAGTGATCCCGCTGCCTTTCCGGCTTGCGCTCCGGCGGCGGCTGGTCCCAGGCGAGAAACACGAAGGCGGCGACGGCGATCACCACCGGCAGATTGACCCAGAAGATCCAGCGCCAGGACAGCGTTTCGGTCAAAAGGCCGCCGACCAGCGGACCGAGCGACATGAAAAGCGCGGATATGTTCGTCTGAAGCCCCAGCGCCACGCCATGCTCTTCCTTTTTGAAGGCAAGGGTAATCATCGACAAGGCCGCGGGAAATATGATCGCCGCCCCCGCGCCTTGTATCGCCCTGGCGCCGATCAGGAAGGCGCCGTTCGGCGCGAAGCCGCAGGCGAGCGACGACACCCCGAACAGCAATGCGCCGAAGATGAAAAGCCGTCCGCGGTCGATCGCGTCTCCCATGCGCCCGCCAAGCGCCACGAAACAGGTAAAAGTCAGGAGATAGGCGTTGACCACCCAGTGCGAGGCAAGCGCGCCCATCGACAGGTCCGAACGCATGGTCGGAAGCGCTACGCCGACGATCGTCTCGTCGAGCACCGTTAGACCAAGCACGCCGGATGTTGCGGCCAGTATCCACCATTTCCGGCTGTCTGCGGCGAGTGTGACCATAGATCCGTCCCCGGCGGGCTGCTCAATCCGGCGGAATAACGCCCTTGCGCAAGGCGAAGCAGCCATAGAATCGGCGTTCGTCGGTCTGGATCACGCAATAGGCCTGTTTCGCTCGTTCATAGAAAGCGAAGCGCTCGATGGAGATCATCGGCCAGGCCTTCCCCTCCGCCTTGTCGATTTCCGCCTGCACCTCATGCTGGACAGGCAAAATCTCGTCCGGGGATCCGACGACTTCCATCCGCGCCGCCGAATCGTCGACAAAACTGTCGAGCGGGTAGACGGAGAGAATGGCCGCTGCGGCTTCGGCCGCCGTCCGGTCGATGCGCAGAACCTTGCCACAGGTCGTTTCGCGCGCCACAGCGTCGGCCGGAAAATTGGTGTCGACGATGACGAGATCATCGCCATGGCCCATCGCGGCCAGCGCATGAAGCACCTCGGCATTGAGTAGCGGATTGATTCCCTTGAGCAATAGAGCCTCCCCCTTTTCAGATTTCCAGACCGATGTCCTGTTCAATCAGATCGGCGATCGCATTTCCGAGGCGTGCATGCATGTCCGGTTCGAAATGCACGCCGTCGGTCACGCTCGATTCGATGATGTCGCCGGCGTCGAGATAGAGACAGCCATTGTCGCGCGCCGCCTTTCTGTACAGTTCCCCGAAACGCTCCGATTTCGCCTCGGCGCCGGCAAACATCTCCGCCAGGACGCCGGTTTCGCGCGCCGGCGGCGGAGCAATCAGCAGGATTTTCGGCGCGCCGCCATCCGGCCCGCACTGGCTTGCCTTCGCGATCATCGCCAGTCTGCCGGCGGACGCCGCAATCTCGTAAGCGCTGACGCCGAAGCGCGGCTTCAGATCGTTGGTGCCGAGCATGATGATCAGCAAATCCACGTCGCGATGCGATTCCAGGGAAATCGGAAGGCCGGTCTTGCCGTTCCGCTGCGGGCCCTCGATCGGATCGTCATGCACCGTCGTGCGGCCGGGAAGCCCTTCCTCGATCACGCGCCAATGCGGGGCAAGCCGCCTGTCGACCACGCCGGGCCAGCGCTGATCATGCGCGTAGCGGTGACGATCGCCGAGATTGGTTATCGGAACGGTGCCGTGTGTATTGGAATCGCCGTAACAAACAATCGTCTTCATGCCGGCCCAAACCCGCCTTTTCAAACGTCATCCCCGATGCTACCTCCGTTCCCGGCAGCGGGCGGACGTTAGCATCGCGCCCCGACCCTGTCTATTGAAGGCAAGGCGGGCGGACTTTAGGCAATTGGGGAGAACGAGCATGGACAAGCGGCTCTGGCGGCGTATCGACAATGGCGGAATGACCTTCACCGAACTCGGCTTCGGAACCGCGCCTCTCGGCAATCTCTACCGCGCTATTTCCGACGAGGACGCCGCCGCGGTTCTGGAAGAGGCGTGGGAAACAGGCTGCCGCTATTTCGATACGGCCCCGCTCTACGGATTCGGCCTCGCCGAAACCCGCATGAACCGTTTTCTGAGGTCCAGGAACCGCGACGATTATGTGCTGTCCACCAAGGTTGGACGGCTGCTTGAGGCCTGCGCGCCGGAAGTCCGCACCGGCATCGGCAAGTTCTTCGACACGCCAAGCCGCCGGGAGATCTACGACTACAGTTACGACGGCGTGATGCGGTCCTTCGAAATCTCGCTGGAACGTCTCGGCGTCGACCGGGTGGACATTCTCTACGCCCACGACATCGACGTCTTCAATCACGGTTCGCGCGAAGCCTGCGACGCCCGCATCGACGAACTGATGCGCGGCGGTTACTACGCGCTTCTCTCGCTGCGCGACCAGGGCGTCATCAAGGCCTTCGGCGTCGGTATGAACGAGTGGGAGCCTGCCCAGACAATGGCGGAGCGCGGCGATTTTGATATCTTTCTACTCGCCGGTCGCTACACGCTTCTGGAACAGGAGGCGCTGGAAACGTTCCTGCCGCTTTGCAAGTCGCGCGGCATCGGCATCGCGCTCGGCGGTCCCTACAATTCCGGGATCCTGGCGACCGGCCCGGTGGAAGGCGCTTACTATAACTACGATCCGGCGCCGCCGGAAATCCTTGACCGTGTCCGCAGGATCCAGGAAATCTGCGGCAGACACGGCGTCGAACTGCGCGAGGCGGCGATCCGCTTCCCGCTCCTCCATCCGTGCGTCGTTTCAGTCATCCCTGGCGGCCAAAGCGTCGAACAGGTGAAGGACAACAAGGCGACCATGAGCGCCGAGATTCCCGACGCACTCTGGCTTGACCTCAAATCCGCCGGCCTGATGCGGGAAGACGCGCCGACGCCATAGACTACGTTTTGTTGCGGAAGCCCAGCCACCAGACGGACACCGCGGCAAGCACGACCAGCGCGACCGCAATCGGATAGTTAATCATGCGTGTGAGATCGCCGTCGAGGATGACCATGGTCTGGGTCAGATAGGTTTCGAAGCTGCCGCCCAGAAAGAAGGCGATGATGAAAACCACGACGGGGAAGCCGAAGACGTTCATCACGTAGCCGACGACAGCGAAGACGAGCATGACGGCGACGCCGAACAGTCCGCCGGTCGACATGTAGACGCCGACGATACAGAGCAGCAGCGCGCTGGAAAATATCACCGATTCCGGCGCGGAGATCACCCGGGTCCACAGTCGCAGGCTGAACTGGCCGACAATCAGGTTGGTGGCGTTTGCGAGAATCATCGCGCCGAACAGGCCGTAGATCAGTCTGCCCTGTTGTTCGAAAAGCAGCGGCCCCGGCTGGATGCCGTGGATCTTGAACGCCGAGATCAGGAGAGCTGCGGCGATGCTGCCCGGTATCCCGATCACCAGCAACGGAATGAGGTTTGCGCCCATCACCGCGCTGTTGGCGGACTCGGCCGCGGCAATGCCCTTGATGTTGCCCTTGCCGAAACTGTCCGGCTCGTCGGAGGCCTGCTTGGCGCTGGCGTAGCTCATGAAAGCGGCTGCCGTGGAGCCGATTCCCGGAATGGCGCCGAGCACCGTTCCGATAACGGCGCCACGCGCCATCACGTAGCGGCACGACCAGTATTCCGCCCAGCTCACCCGGCTGACAGTCGGGTCGTCGCCGTCCAGCGACGTGATTGCAGAACGCGGGGTCGACCCGGCGCTGGCGAGCCGTCTGAGGATTTCTGACACGGCCAGCATGCCGATCGCGACCGCGGCGAGCGGCAGACCGTCGAAGAGTTCGAAGAAGCCGAAATAGAGCCTGGGTGTGCCATGTTCCGGGTCGATGCCGACCGTGGCGCACAGCAGGCCGAAGACCGCAGCGATAACGCCCTTGATCATAGAATCGCCGACCAGGCCCGCGATCACCGAAAAGGCGAAGATCATCAGGGCAAAGATCTCGACCGGCCCCATTTTCAGGGCCAGAACGGCGAGCGGCGCGGAGATCGTGATCAGCACGATATCGCTGAACGTGTCGCCGGTGACGGAGGAATAGAGCGCCATTTTGGTCGCCTTGACCGGCTTGCCCTGTTTGGCCAGCGGATGGCCGTCCAGTGCGGTCGCCGCCGCATCGGGCGTGCCGGGCGTGTTCATCAGGATCGCCGGAATGGCGCCTCCAAACAATCCGCCCTTGTTGACGCCCACCAGGAAGGCGATCGCCGGCAGCGTCGGCATGAAAAACGTGAAAGGTATGGCGATCGCCATCGCCATGACCGGACCGATGCCGGGCACGGCGCCGACGAACTGACCGACCATGACCCCGGCGATCACGAACAGCAGATTGACCAGGCTGAAGGCGTCGGAAAGCCCGGCCAGAAGCACGTCCATGTCAGGCAAGGCCGATCCCCCTCACGGCAGCGTCCGCTCCAGCAATTGCACGACAAGCAGCCAGACGACGGCCGGGATGATCAAGGCGCCGGTCGCCAGCCAGATCCAGCGTCTCTCGCCGATCAGAAGCATCACGACAAGCGCCGTCACCGGCGCGATGACCGAAAAACCCAAACGGCCCATCAGGACGAGCGACACCGCGGCTATCACCGCGAAAAGGCCGAAACGCAAGACTTCGCGCCATTCGATCGTCACTTCTCCGCGCGGTCTGATCGCATGGAGAGCGCCAAAGGCGACAAGCAGGATCGCGCAGAGATCCGGGATCGTCTGCGGCCGCATCCGGCCGTATTCGACCGTTTCCGTATTGGCCGGGATGATCAGGAAAAGCAGGAGAAGGCCGGCGCACGCGACAAAAACGCCTGAGAGCCTGTTTGCCGTCATGCAGCCTTCTCCTCTTGCCGGGCGCTATTTGCCGAAAAGTTTCGCCACGTTGCCCATGCCGCCGGTCATCATGTCCTGAGTGCCCTGCGGGCCGAGATCGCTCGGTTCGGTTTTCAGTGTGTTCATGATCACGGTCTTGACCTCATCCGAATTGATCGCCCCGTTCAGCGCGGCAGAAAGGGCGGCTTTCGCGTCATCGGGCAGTCCGGCCGGCGCCGCGATGAAGAAGTACGGATCGACGAAGATGTCGAAGCCCTGTTCCTTCACCGTAGGCGTGTCCGGGGCATAGCTGTGGCGTCCGTCATTGGCGCTGGCGATCATCTTTACGTCGCCGCTTTCCAGATACGGGATGTGCGCGCCGGCCGCGAAGGAGGCCGCCACGTGTCCGCCCAAAATGTCCTGTATCATCTCCGCGCTGCTCTTGGTCGGAACAAGCTTGAAGTTCGCGTCTGACTGGGAGCCGACAAAATTCATCAGCAGTTCCTGCGGCTTCGCGTCGAAAGCGACCAGGGCGCCGTCGCTGCCCTTGGAATATTCGATCAGGCCGGCCATGTCGTCGAAAGGCGCATCGGCCTTGGCGATGATGGCGAGCTGGGCCCGCGCTATTGTCGCAAGATAGTCGAAACTGTCGAGGTCGAAGGGCAGGTCCTTGCCGCGCAGGACCAGGTTGACGAGGATCGGCATGTTGACGCCCATGCCGAGCGTCTGTCCGTCCGGCTTGGCGACCGCCAGCCCGGTGAACATGGCGATGCCCCCGCCGCCCGGCTTGTTCTCGACGATGATCTTCCAGCCGGTCTGGTCTTCCATGGCCTTGGCGACGACGCGGCCGAGCGTGTCGGTCTCGCCGCCGGCGTCAAATCCGATCTGAAGCTTGATCGGCCCGGACGGCTTCCACTCCGCCTGGGCGGCGAAGGCCAGCATGAACGAGACCCACACGGCCGTCATCAGTGTCAGAATTCTTCTCATGTCGCATTCCTCCAGTGTCTCAGCAATAATCCCGCCGCTCCGCGATTCCCGTCAGGGATCGCGATTGTCCGGCGAGCGTGGCCTCCTCATGAATCCTGCCGCACAAGGGACATAGCACAATTTTTCCTATTGGAAAATTGCATCGCTCAAGAGAAAATTGCAGGACCGGGGCAAGTCGGCTGTGCGACAAAAGACTTGAATGCACCGACCCATCATTGCCATTGTCCACGCAACTTTGGTGACGCGGCGAGGTAGGGATGGCGCAGGAAATGTTGATCGGCGTCGATGTTGGAACAACAAGCGTCAAGGCGATCCTTTTCGATCTCGCCGGCGCCATTGTCGACCGCTACGCCGAACCATACGAAACCATTCACGGCAAGCACGGCGTCGTCGAGCAGGATCCCGAGCTCTGGATGAAGCATATATTTGCTGCGCTTTCGCAATTTACCGCGAACCATGACCTTTCGGAGGTCAGGGCGTTGGGCCTGACGTCGCAGGTCAACACACATCTCTTTGTCGACGAAAACGGTAAGGCGCTCGCTCCGGCGATTGTCTGGCAGGACGGACGCTGCGCCGATGTCGCCGCGCGACTGGACGAGCAGGTGCCGGTGGAAGACCGCATCCGCTGGTGGGGCACGCCACGCCCCATCGACGCCAGCCATTGCATGAGCCGGATGGCGTGGATGTCCGAGAACCGGCCCGACATATGGGAAAAGACCCACTGGGTGATGCTGCCGAAGGACTATTGCATCCAACGTCTCACCGGCGATGCCGTCTCCGATCAGATTGGCAATCTGGGGCTGGTTGATGCCGCGCTCGGCCCCATTCCGGACCTTTTCGCCCATGTGCCTGGCGCCGCCGAGCGCGTCGTGCCGCTGGCGCCGATGACGGCGATTGCCGGCAAGGTGCGCGCCGGCCTTCCCTGCGCCGGCATTCCTGTCGCCGTCGGCACGATGGACGCATGGGCCGGCATGTTTGGCATCGGCGTTCCGGGAGCAGGCCATGCGATGTATCTGAGCGGGACGAGCGAAGTGCTCGGCATATTGTCCGGCGCCGTCCTGCCCTCGCCCGGCGTGATCGTCTTTCCTTCCTATGACGGGCTGACGCTGCACGCCGGACCGACCCAGTCCGGCGGCGAGTCGCTCAACTGGTGTTCGCGTCTACTCGGCCATCCGCCCGAAACGCTTGCTTGCAAAGTGGAAGGGCTCGATTTCGATGCCCCCGCGCCGCTTTTTCTGCCGCACCTGCAGGGTGAGCGGGCGCCGCTCTGGGACATCCACACACGCGGTACTTTCCTCGGAATAGACAGCAGCGCGGGGCCGGCCGAAATCGCGCGCAGCGTGATGGAAGGCGTGGCCTGCTCGGCGCGCTGGGTGCAGGAGCGTTTGGAAGTCTCCGCCGACATGACCCCCGACACGATTAATTGCGGCGGCGGCGGGTTCCAATCCGATATCTGGAACAGCATCCGGGCGAATGTGCTCGACAAGCGCCTGAAGCGCGCGTCCGTGGGCGATCCGGGCGTGCTGGGCGCAGCGGGCATCGCCGCAGTCGCCACCGGGCTGATGCCGGATCTTTCCAGCGCCTTCGCCAGCCTTGTCCAATTCGACCGCGTCTACGAGCCGGACGCGGCGCGTCGCGGCCACTATGACCGACTCTTCGATTTGTACAAACGGGCCTATGAGTCGACGAAAGATCTCAGTCATGCGCTGGTCGGTCTGCATGAGGTGTAGTTGCGACAGGCGACAAAAGCCTTTTCGTGGAGAAGCCAATTGTATTAGGCTTAAAATATATATCGGGACCTATAGAATTTAACAGGAGAGGACTATGCGCAAACTGATGAAATCAATAGCCTTGACGCTGGCTTCGGCCTTCGTGCTCGCCGCAGGCGCTAAGGCTGCCGAAAAGGTGGCGGTGATCACGCCGTATCTCGCTCAGCCGGGAACGCAATTCTATCTCGAAGGCTTCCAGACGGCGGCCGGTGAAAAGGGCTGGGACGTCAATGTCATCGATACGGCCGGTGACGTCGCCGCCGTCATCAGCCGCATCGAGGACGCCGTCAACCAGAATGTCGACGCGATTGTTATCAATGTTGATCCGACGCAGGTTGCAGCTGGCCTTGAGGTTGCCAAACAGGCGGAAATCCCGGTCATCGGCATGGATTCCGGCGCTGACGCTCTGCTTGTCACCAACGTCACCAGCAATGGCTACGCCATGGCTGCGGAAACCGCGACCTATGTCGCCGACCGGATCGGCGGGAAAGGCAATGTGGTGATGTTCGTCTTCGACCCGTTCCCGCCGGTCCAGATACGCGGCGTCATCGCCGATGCCGTGTTCGGGAACTTTCCCGATATCGAAGTGATCGACCGGGTCACGCCCGATGTCCAGGACGGCGGCATCGCAGATTCCCGCGCCAAAATGGAGGCGATCCTCGCCGCCCATCCCGAAAAGGGCAGCATCGCAGCCGTTTGGGCGGCCTGGGACCAGCCGGCGCTCGGCGCCCTGCAGGCGATCGAGGATGCGGGCCGCGCCGATGAAGGCATCGTCATCACTGGCATAGACGCGAACCCGCAGGCGCAAGAGGCAATCGCCACCGGCGGCAATTTCGAGGCGTCCGTCGCTCAGGATTTCGTCGGCATCGGAACCGCGACCGCCGATGCGGTCGCCCGCACGCTTGCCGGAGAAACCATCAAGGAGCGCGCGATTTACGTGCCTGCAAAGCTCGTGACATCCGCCAACGTCGGCGGACAATGACCGAAAGCACGGCTGGCGGGCGCATGTCCCGCCGGCCGTTTCCACAGCTATGACTTTCCTGAAACTTGACCATGTGACGAAACGCTACGGGTCTGCCGCGGCGCTCGATAACGCCAGTCTCGAGATCGAGGCTGGCGAGGTGCACGCGTTGATGGGCGAGAACGGCGCAGGCAAGAGCACCTTGATCAAGGTTCTGGCGGGCGTCGTGAGGCCGGACGATTGTTCGCTCCTCATAGACGGATCGAAGGTCGCGCTCGACGGACCCGATGATGCGGCCCGCCAGGGGTTTCGGTTCATTCATCAGGAACTCAACATCGTTCCGCATCTCTCCGTGGCCGAGAACATCGTCATGGCCCAAGCCTATCCGAGGCGTTTCGGTCTCGCCGTCGACTGGCCACGCGTGCATGACAAGGCGCGCGCGGCGCTGGAGCGTCTCGACGTCGATCACATCGATACCCGCCGCAAGACGGCGCGGCTTTCGACCGGCGACCAGATGCTGGTCAAGATCGCCGCAACTCTCGTGTCTTCCGACGCGCATCCCGCCTGCCTCTATGTCATGGACGAACCAACGGCGGCGCTGACCGGGCAGGAATGCGACAAGCTCTTCGCCGTCATTGAGGGGCTCAAGCAGTCCGGCGCTTCGGTCCTTTTTGTTTCGCACCGGATGAACGAGGTCATGCAGATCTGCGATCGCGTGACGGTCTATCGGGACGGCCGCACAATCGAGACCTCAAAAATCGAAGAGACCAGCCGCGATCGGATCATCGAGGCGATGACCGGCCGCGCAATCCGCGACACGTATCCGGAGCGCGCGCAAGCGCCTGCGAAGGAAATATTCTGCGCCGTCGAAAAGCTGCGCACGAAACATGTGAGCGGGTTGGAGTTCTCGCTGAAGCGGGGCGAAATACTCGGCGTCGCGGGCCTCGCCGAATCGGGACAGAGCGAAGTCCTTCACGCCTTTCTCGGCGACGAGAAACCGCTATCGGGCACGGTTGCGTTTCAAGGCAAGCAGTCGTTGCCGTCCGCTCCGTCCGTCGCCTGGAAACGGCGCATCGCCTTTGTCCCGCGGGAACGCAGGCGCGAAGGCCTGATGTTGCGACGGAGCATCGTCGACAACGCTGTTCTGCCGCATCTCGCACAGCTCGGATCCGGGCGCATCTTTTCCAGCAGGCGCAGGGAGCGCGCTCATACCGGCGCCATCGCGGAGCGCGTCAGGCTGAAATTCGACAGGCTCGGCCAGCCCTGCTACCAGCTCAGCGGCGGCAACCAGCAGAAGGTCGTCTTCGCAAGGGCCCTGGGCAAAACGCCGGAACTGCTGCTGCTCGATGAACCCACGCGCGGCGTCGATGTGGGCGCAAAGTTCGACATCTATACGCTTGTCCGCGAACTCAGCGCAGCCGGCAGCACAACGATCATGACGTCGTCCGACCTTCCGGAACTCATCGGCATGTGCGACCGGATTCTTGTCATGCGCGATCATCGTCAACACGCCATCGTCGAGACCGACGGCCTGACGCCCGCGCGGCTTCTACAGATGTTCTACGAATAGGATTCGATCGTTGCTCAGCCTTGTTCGCCGCTTCGGCACCCTCATCGGCTTTTGCGCCATCATCGTGTTTTTCTGGACGCAGCTGCCGGACACATTCATGACGCCGCGAAACATGCTGAATATCTCGCAGCAGATCAGCATGCTTGCCGTCGTGGCCTTCACCATGACGATTGTCATGGTCATGGGCGATTTCGACCTCAGCGTCGGGTCCATGGCCAGTCTGGCGGGTGTGGCGGCGGCGATCGTCTTCAGCCATGACTATCCTGTCTACGCCGGCGTCGCCGCAGCCCTTGCGGTCGGCGCCGTGGGGGGTCTCTTCAACGGTTTCCTCGTCAGCTATGTCGGCATATTGCCTTTCGTCGCGTCGCTCGGCACGCTGACCATGTTCAGCGGCGCCGCCTTTCTGGTGAGCGGCGGCAAGACCATTTTCGGCCGCGATATTCCTTCCGCGTTCAGCGGTTTCGCGCGCAGCGGCATTTCGCTCGAGTGGCTGGGATTGCAGCCCCTGTACCTGCCCTATCTTACGATCCTTGCCATCACAGTACTCATTCTTGTCTGGATCGGCCTGGAGCATACGCCCTATGGAAGGCGGCTTTATGCCATCGGCGGCAATTACGAGGCGGCGCGGCTCGCCGGCGTCAAGGTTCGGATACTTCGCATGTCAGCCTTCGCCCTGACCGGGCTTGGCGCCGCCACAGCCGGACTCATGTACGCCAGCCGGGTGGCCTCGGCGAATCCGACCCAGGGCAGCGGGCTGATGCTCGATGCGATCGCCGCCGTCTTCCTCGGAATGACCATGAGCGAGGAAGGAGAGCCTCGCGTATTTGCAACGCTGGTTGGAGTTCTCACACTTGGCGTGCTCGACAACGGACTGACCCAGATGAGCGTCGACAGCTACGTCCGCGAAGTGCTGGTCGGCGCGATTGTCGTCCTGGCGGTCGCCACATCCAGCATCGGAAAGCAGCGCGCCTGATTTCAACGCGGCGCGTAGTCGAAACGGGAGAAGTCGGCGTTTATGGCCGACCCGCTCGTGTCGAACGCCGCCATGCCGACGAAAGCGCCGGTAAACGATGCATGTTCGCCGCGACCACCCTCGTCCGAAATCACGCTGGCGTCGAGAACAGGCCCGACCTGTTTCCAGTCCTCGGAAGCTGAAGCGCGCCAGAAAAACCGGAGTTCGCCAAGATCGACCTCAAGAGCGAGTTGCACCGGTCCGCCGGCGGGCAGCTGAACTGGCTCATCAAGCGGAAACTCGAGACGGCCGTCCGGCCAGTCGCCCGGACAACTCAGGATCGTCAGAACCCGGCCGAGTTCCTCATACCAAGTGACAGCCAGGAAGTGGAACTTGTGGCGATTGTAGTAGTGGGTGAGACCGGCAGCCTGCTGGATGGTTTCCGGTGCAAACGAGATTTCCGTCTCGGCGCGAAACACGAAATGTTCCTGACGCCGCGCCACCAGCGCCTGCTCGAACCAGCTTCCGATCGATTCCCGGGCGTGCAGACGCAGCGCGCTTCCGGTCATGGAGAACAGTTTTTCCGGTTCGGGCGAACGCAGCCACTGGAACTCCGGCGGTAGCTGATCGCCGTCGAAAATCCTGTGAACCGCTCTCGCGGGTTCCGGATCGACGAGCGGATCCTCTGTCGCCACCTCTACAAAGGGTTTTATGCCGCCTTGCGACAGATAGAGCCATCCATCGTCGCGCCATTCGCAGCGCTGGATCGCCGTTTCACGCCCCAGCGGCGAGCGCCTCGTTCCGGGAAGCGGTCTCGAACACAGGTGCGTATGAAACACGAGGCCGGTTGGCGTTTCGACGATCTGGCCGTGTCCGGCCCGCTGCAGCGCGGCGTCAGGCGCATTTGCTGAGGTGATCAGAAACGTATCGGGATGGATCTCGTACGGTCCGTCGATGGACCGTGAACGCGCCATGGTGACGGCGTGGTCGTATCCCGTCCCGCCTTCAGCGACGGTCATGTAGTACCAGCCCTTTCTCTTGAACAGATGCGGGCCTTCCACCAGTCCGTGCAAGCTTCCCTGGAAGACGTTTTTCACCGGCCCGACCAGCTTGCCCGCATCCGGATCATATTCCTGCAGCAGGATGCCAGCGAAGGCCGGATGCTTCGGACTGCCGCCTACCGAATTGGA
Source organism: Hoeflea sp. CAU 1731 (assembly GCF_039888615.1). Lineage (NCBI taxonomy): Bacteria > Pseudomonadati > Pseudomonadota > Alphaproteobacteria > Hyphomicrobiales > Rhizobiaceae > Hoeflea > Hoeflea sp. CAU 1731. Next base: position 184,981 of record NZ_JBDQQS010000007.1, read on the forward strand.
CCGGTGATTCCACAGCATGTTCATGAACCATTTGCGGCCATCATCGTCATGAAACAGCGACGGATCGAAGCCCGAGGAATTGATATGGACGGGATCCGACCATTCGCCTTCAATCGTCGGAGAGGTGACGATGTAGTTGTGCGCGTCTTTGAAGTTGCCGTCGAGCCTTTTCACGTCCGTATAGACAAGCCAGAACAGACCGTCGGCATAGGACAGACACGGAGCCCACACACCGCATGAATCCGGATTGCCGCGCATGTCGAGCTGGCTTGCCCGCTCCAGCGGACGCCTGACCAGATTCCAGTTCACGAGATTGCGGGAGTGATGAATTTGCACGCCCGGATACCACTCGAACGTCGATGTGGCGATATAGTAGTCGTCACCGGCGCGGCAGATCGACGGATCGGGGTTAAAGCCGCGAAGCACCGGATTGAAAATCATGGCTGCCTCAATTCCTCCTCTGTGCCGCGACGGCGGAAAGTCGGACATTCACTTCCCGCGAGAACCAGTCGATCTGCGTCAGTTCTTCGATCGAAAAATCGACATGCTTCATCGCCATCACGCAATCGACCACCTGCTCAGGCCGGGTGGCGCCAATAAGCGTCGACGTCATTTTGCCTCCCCATAAAATCCATGCAAGCACCAATTGCGCAAGAGACTGGCCTTTGCCGGCCGCAATACCATTCAATCTTCTCACGTTGTTCAAAAGACTGTCCTGAAAGGACGCGGCGTTTGGCGGCATTGCGGACACGGATCCGTCCTGCAGTGCGCGGGAGAGATTTCTGCTTGTCAACAGACCCTGGGCAAGCGGTGAAAAGACGATCGAGCCAATGCCGTTCTCGTCGAGAGTCGTCATCAGTTCCCTGTCATCCATCCAGCGGTCGCCGGAAACGTGTCTGGGCTGGTAAACGAGGCAGGGTGTGCCGAGCTCTTTAAGGATATCCACCGCTTCGCGTGTTGACTTGGTGTCATAGGCGGACAGTCCGACATAGAGAGCCCTGCCCGAACGCACGATGTGGTCGAGCGCTGACATGGTTTCGTCCAGAGGCGTTTTCGAATCCCGCAGGTGTGTGTAGAAAATGTCGACATAGTCGAGGCCCATCCGTCGAAGACTGCGGTCGCAACTCGCCACCAGGTGCTTTCTGCTGCTCCGTACGGCGTGATTGTTGGATGAGGCGCCGAAGCCGGCTTTGACAGAAATCACAAGTTCATCACGAATGTCGCGAAAATCGGTTCGCAATATCTCGCCAAAGATTTCTTCGGCCGAGCCGGGCGAGGATCCGGCGCCGGCGTTGAGATCGTAATGGGTTATCCCCATATCAACCGCCTGCCGGCAAACCGCCTGCTTGATGTCGAAGGGAATATCGGGTCCGAAATTGTGCCATAGTCCGAGGGACAATGCCGACACGCTCAACCCCGAATTTCCACATTGTCGATATGACATCCTGTCATATCTGTCTTCGGCTGGTCGCCACATCATTAAAACACTTTTGCTTCCCGTAATAAAACACCGGGAATCTGAAATCGATTTTCTAAAACAGGTGGCCGGAATTATTCCGGCGATGGCATCATCAGTCCCCCGCCAAACGCCTGATCCCGCCCGCAGTCCTGCAAAACGCAGACTGGTCGCCCGTATGTCGCCGCCTGCCTGACCTCCCCACCTCAACTCTGGATGGATTAGCCCGAAAGGCAATTCAACCTGCATATCTGGAAATCGAGTGTCAAGTGCAATCATCCGACCGTTCTGCAAGCCAGGCCTCGAATGCCTGTCTGGCGCTTTCGCTGGTCGGGGGATACAGACCAATGACCGGCGCGCCCTTGAGCACCTGCTCCGTGGCGAACTGCTCGAACCGCTCCATCCGGGCGCATTCCTCGGCGATTTCTGCAGTCATGTGCGCCGGAATGACGACGACGCCTTCACCATCGCCAACGATTGTGTCGCCGGGAAACACCGCGACCCCGCCGCATCCGATCGGCACATTCAGGTCGCACGCTTCGTGCAGCGTCAAGTTCGTAGGGGCGGACGGCCGATTATGATAACAGGCTATCTCCAGCGTCTCGATGACCGGACTGTCGCGAAACCCGCCGTCGGTGACGACGCCGGCGCACCCGCGAATCATCAACCGGGTGACAAGAATGGACCCTGCAGAGGCCGCGCGCGGATCGTTGCGGCTGTCCATGACCATGACATGGCCTTCAGGACATTGCTCCACCGCAACCCGTTGCGGATGCTCGGGATTCTCGAACACGGATATGCCGTTTCTGTCTTCCCGCGCCGGTATGTAACGTAACGTATAGGCGGGTCCGACCATGTTTGTCGTCGGTTTCGAAAGCGGCCGCACATCCTGGATGAACTGGTTCCGCAATCCCGTTTTGAAAAGCGCCGTGCAGATCGAGGCCGTACTGACCCGCTGCAGGATCTGCGATGTTCTCTCTTCGAGTGTTTCCGACATGGGCGACCTCAATAAATATCCGGCTCGCCGGACGCGGGTCCGTAGGCCGTCTCAAGGTAGTCGAAATCTGCGCCTTTGTCAGCTTGGCCGATATGCTGGAGGAACATCCAGCCGTAGCCGCGCCCGAATTGCGGCGGCGGTTCCTTCCACGCGGCGCGGCGCTGTTGCAACTCTTCATCGCTCACAAGCATGTCGATCCGTCTGTTGGGAACGTCCATACGCACCATGTCGCCGGTCTTCAGAAGCGCCAGCGGCCCTCCTACGCAGGATTCCGGCGCCACATGGAGCACGCAGGCGCCGAAGCTGGTGCCGCTCATTCGGGCGTCCGAAATGCGCACCATGTCGCGATGCCCTTCCTTCAGGAGCTTCTTCGGCATCGGGATCATGCCCCATTCCGGCATGCCCGGCCCGCCCTTCGGCCCGGCGTTGCGCAAGACGAGCACATGGTCGGCGGTAATGTCGAGATTCTCGTCGTCGAGCGCGATCTTGAGGTCGGGATAGCTGTCGAAGACCATGGCCGGACCTTCGTGGACGTGAAACTTTGGATCACATGCGGCCGGTTTGATGACGCAGCCGTCCGGCGCCAGATTCCCTTTCAGAACAGCGATCGAACCCTCCCGGTAGATCGGATTGTCAAGGCTGCGTATGACGTCGTCATCATAGATCTCGGCGTCTTGAATATTTTCGCCAAGCGTTTCGCCCGTCACCGTCATGCACTCGGCGTGGAGGTGATCGCCCAGTCTGGACATGAGGCCCGTCAGCCCTCCAGAGTAGTAGAAATCCTCCATCAGATAGGTCGAGCCGGATGGCCTCACATTGGCGATAACCGGAACGTCGCGGCTCTTGGCGTCGATGGCGTCGAGATCAAGCTGAACACCAGCTCTTCTCGCCATCGCTATCAGGTGTATGACGGCGTTGGTGGAGCATCCGGTTGCCATCGCGACGGTCAGCGCATTGTCGAAGGCGTTCCCATCAAGAATCCGGTCCGGGGTCAGGTCTTCGGCAATCATCCCGACGATCCTCACGCCGCATTTCGAGGCCATGCGGATATGTCCGGAATCGGCCGCCGGTATGGATGAGGCGCCTGGCAAGGTCAGGCCAAGCGCCTCTGCTATGGCCGTCATGGTGCTGGCTGTTCCCATCGTCATGCAGTGACCATAGGAGCGGGCGATGCCGGCTTCCATCTCGTCCCATTGCTTCGCCGTGATTTCACCCGCGCGCCGCTCGTCCCAGTACTTGAAAGCGTCCGAGCCGCTGCCAAGGGTCTTGCCTCTCCAGTTGCCGCGCAGCATAGGCCCGGCTGGCAGGAAGATGAACGGCAGGCCAGCGCTGATCGCTCCCATAATGAGTCCCGGCGTAGTCTTGTCGCAACCGCCCATGAGCACCGCTCCGTCGACCGGATGGGACACCAGAAGTTCCTCGGCCTCGATCGCCAGCAGATTACGATAGAGCATGGTTGTCGGTTTCACGTAGCTCTCGGATAACGAGAGCGCTGGAAGTTCAATCGGAAAACCCCCTGCTTCAAGAACGCCGCGCTTCACGTCCTCGACGCGCTGCTTGAAGTGCTGGTGGCACGGATTGATGTCGGACCAGGTGTTGAGAACCGCGACAATCGGCTTGCCCGACCATTCCTCCGGTCGAAGCCCCATCTGTTGCGCCCTCGATCGGTGGCCGAAGGATCGAAAGTCATCCGGTGCAAACCAGCGCTCGCTGCGCAGCGATTTCTTTTCTGTCATTTGCGCCCTTTCCTCCGCGCGCCGGCGAACAATTTGTCTGCCGCGCCAGTCTTGCTTATCATTTCGACTTGTCCTGAAACACGAAGAGCAAATCCGAACGACGGCCCACCGACTAGCCTCCCCTTGCCTCCGTCAGGCGTGAATGTATTGTCACCCGACCAAGCCTCGATCCTTGCTCCCGTCCGGCTTGCGCCGGAATGGACATCTAATCGATGTATTAATATATTAGTTTGCCAGAAGCAATGGCGCAAACCACGGCGCGTCCAGGCGAACAGGAGATTTGATTGCCGACAACGAGCGAAGAAACTGCGCAGGCCGGCAAACCGGCGCGCCATCAATTCGCCATCGATCGCAAACGGCCGGCGGCGATCCAGGTGTATGAGGATCTGCGTTCGCGAATCATTTCTCTGGAACTCAAGCCGGGCGAAAGTCTCTCCCGTCTCGAACTCGTCCAACAATACGGCGTTAGCCAGACGCCTGTGCGCGATGCATTCATTTTGTTGGAGAAAGAGGGGCTTATAGAGGTCTACCCGCAATCCAAAACACTTGTGTCAAAGATCGACATCGCCCAGGCGCGCGAAACCCAGTTTCTGAGAACAGCCGTCGAACTGGAAGTTGGCCGCGTGCTTGCCCGGTCAGACGACCGCTCGCTAACCGAAGAAGCGAGACATCTCTGGCAATTACAAGAGCGGGTTCTTGAGACGGAAAACTGGATCGACCGGTTTCGCGACCTCGATGCCCGCTTTCACGCGGCTCTTGCGGAAGCCGCAGGTCAGGCCAATCTCTGGGATCTGATCATTTCGCGCTCCGGCCATATCGACAGGCTGCGCAATCTGCATCTGCCCGATGCCGGCAAGGCCGCCACGGTGCTTTCCGATCACCGCGGGATTCTCGATGCAATCGAGGCCTCCGATCAGGTTCACATAGCCGAGGCCATTCGCAAACACTTGTCCGGCACCCTCAGCGCAGTTGACCTGATCGTCAGTCGGTATCCGGATTATTTTTGAATTTTTGACCAACACCCGTGACATCGGCTATCGCCTGACACAGAAACCCGCCCTCTCCATCCATATGTTTTGACGTCAGGAACACACGATCTCCGCGACTTCCGCCGAAGGTCATTTTTGTCGGATAATCACTGTCGGCTGCGACCGTTCGGATCCGTTCACCTGCCGGGGAGTAGCACCACAATTCACCGGCGTCGACGCCGGCGATCCAATAGTTTCCGGCGTTGTCGACCACGCCGCCGTCAGGGCGTCCCTTTCTATCCTGGCATACGTCCAGAATGCTCCTGTCAGACGCCTTGCCCGAAACCGGATCGTAATCGCAAACCCAGATCGTCCGGGATTCCGGATGTGAATCGGAAAAATACATACGGTTTCGCACAGCATCGAAGGCAAGTCCGTTTGGCGTATAGAGACCGGTGAAGAGAATGAACAAGGAGCCGTCCGGCTCGACGCGACTGATCGTTCCGACCGGATGAGCATTATCACTGTCCATTGTGCCACAAACGATCCGTCCGGCCGGATCGATTGACGCGTCATTGTAGCGAAGGCCCTCGCCAGGCGACGACGCAAAACGCGCGCCAAGTCCTGACCTACCTGTAAACCGATAAATTCCCGACTCCAGACCGATTGCGACCGACCCGTCATCCGCAAGGACAGCAAATCCAACCGTTTCCGGAAGATTCCAGCGTCGGGTTCGACCATTCTCGCAATCGGTGCGCAACAAGGCTTTTCCCGAGACGTCGATCCACCAGACACAATTGTCCCGATTTGACCATGCCGGGCTTTCCCCAAGTTCTGCATAAAGATCGGAAAGGATGGTAAAGCGCCAGGCCGGTTTGTCGTCCGTCACATCAACAGCCTCGGCAGATAAAGTGACAGGCCCGGGAATGCGATAAGGATGGCGAAAAAGATGATCATGGCCAGGAAGAACGGCAGCGAGGCCCTTACGAACTCACCCGACTTGCAATTCATTATGTCGCAGACTGTGAACATGATGACGCCAACCGGCGGCGTCACCCCGCCGAAATTGATCAGCGTCACGATGATGACCCCCATATGTATCGGATCGAAACCGCTCGCCACCAGAACCGGCAAGACGATCGGCGTAATCAGCAGGATGTTTGCTGCTCCTTCCAGGAACATCCCGGTCACGATCAACAGGCAGACGACCAGAATAAGAACAAGCAAGGAGACATCCGTGATCGAGGTAACGAATGCAGTGATTTCCTGCGGGGCCCGCTCGATCGTCATGGCGTATCCAAGCACCGCGGCCATCATGATGAGAAGCATGACCATCCCAAGGTCGGCCATGGTTCCACGCATCGCGTCCAGCAGCCTTTCGAAGTCGAGCTCCCGATACACGAACCGCCCGATGACAAGGGCGTAAAAGACAAGGAAGGCTCCGGCCTCCGTCGCCGTAAAGAGACCGAACCGAAAACCGATGATCAGAATGATCGGAAACATCAGCGCCCAGATGCTTTCAGCCGCGCTTGTCAGCAATTGGCGACCGGTCGGACGTTCTGGCAATTCGGGCGCGTACCCTCTGCGCGACGCGACAATACCGGTGACCGCCATGAGCACGAACATCAGCAGGAGACCCGGTATGACGCCTGCGAGAAACAATCGCCCGACGGAAACCTCGTTGATGAAGCCGAACAGGATCAGTCCGATGCTTGGGGGAATGGTCGCGGTAATGATGGAGCTGAAGGCGATAACTGCGGCTGACGTGCCGCGGCTGTAGCCGCGCTCGACCATCGCCTTGCCGAACAGCCGCGACTGCATCGACGCGTCAGCCACCGCCGAGCCCGATACACCCCCCATCATGAAGCTGAGAACCACGCTTACCTGGAGCAATCCGCCGGCCATCCAGCCGGTAAGAAGCCGCGAAAAATTGACGAGACGGCGCGTGAGGCCCGTCACATTCATCAGATTGCCGGCGAGAATGAAGAACGGAACGGCGAGTAACGGGAAAGACTGCGTCGCGACCGCCATTTTCTGCAGGGCGACGGTCGGCGGCATGCCGCCGCTGAAAATGAAGACCGGAATGCTGGCGAGCGCCAGGGCAAAAGCGACCGGAACGCCGATGACCAGGAACAGGGCGAAAAGCAACGCAACGCTGATGAGGATCATTGGCCGGCCAGTTCGTCTGCAGATGAGGTGTCGGCCGGTCCCCGGAGACTGCGATAGAGATCGAAGCCGAGCGTTCTGATCATCAGGAACAATCCGAATGGCAACGCCCCGGTGACGAAGGAGAAATGCATTTGCGTCGCTCCATAAAGGCGCGGGTGGCTCAATCGAACCAGCTCAATCGAATAAACAAAGAGAAAGACGAGCAAGACGAGAACGATGGCGAAGTTGAAGATCTTCACCATCCGACCGAAGACCGGCGCGAGAATATCGCCCAACCAGTCCAGTCCGAAATGCCGCGATTGCTGGAGCGCGATATCGGCGGCAAGCATGCAGAGCCAGATGAACAACGTCTGAGCGACTTCCACCGACCAAATGATAGGCGCGCCTGCGTAGCGGGTTATCGATGCGATCGCCACAAGGCAGACGATCGCGCTGAGTAAGAGGGCCGCGAGGGTGAATTCGATGCGCATCATCATTACAATTTTCCACCCGCGCGGCCGACTGGCCTATTGTTTGCCGAGGACTTCCTTGACGACGGCGACCTCGTCTTCCAGTTCCAGCTTGCCGTAGACACCCGACACGGCTTCCTTGAACACCTCGCGATCAACCTCGTTGACGTTCACTCCGGTCGCAGCCACGTCCTTCAAGGCTTTTTCACCAAGTTCTATCGTGAGTTGCGAGGCCCAACGGCCGTTTTCGACTGCTTCCTCCAGTACGATCGCCTGCTGCTCCGGGGTCAGTTTGCTCCAGCTATCTTCACCGACCACGAGCGCCGTGACAAGCTGGATGTGTCCGGTCAGGTTCACATCCTTGATCACCTCATACAACTTCGCGCCCCAAATGGCCGTCGGCTGGGCCTCGGCCGCATCGATCGTGCCGAGCTGCAGCGCGGAATAGACTTCGCCCCAGGCGATCGGGGTCGGCGTCGCGCCCATGGCCGCGATGGTTTCGATCCAGACCGGCGCGCCGATAGTCCGCATCTTGACGCCCTTGAGGTCCGCCGGCGACGCAATCGGCTTCTGCGTCAGCGCATGACGGGCGCCCTGATACCAGTTGGAAGCCAACATCACGAGGCCAGCCTTGTCCGTCAATTCCTCGCCCCATGCAAGATAGGGTTCCGACTGTGCAAACTTGTCGGCGTCCTCGAAATCGTCAAACAGGAACGGGGCGCTGAGAACTGCAAGTTCCGGAACAAAGCTTGCAAGCCTTGCGACGTCCGTCACCGTGCCGACATTCGCCCCTGCACGCGCCTGGTCGAGCATGTCGCGCGTGTCGCCAAGTTGCGAATTGTGGAACACCTCGATGACCACCTCGCCATTGGTGCGCTCTTCGACCTTCTCCTTGAAGCGCTCCAGGCCCTGACCCATTGGGTCCTGCGGCGACAACACCGTGCCGAGACGCAATACCTGTTGCGCTGAAACGCCGGTCGCGCCGACGCCCAATGCGAGCCCTGCCGCCAGCATGGCGACGGCAATCTTCAATCCTCTAGTCTTCATGTCTTCCTCCCGTGTGTTTCGCTCAAAATGAGTCCGGAACCGAGGCAACACCGATTCCAGCAACTCAGATACTAATATATTAGTTGAGATGGCATTGGCAGTTCAAGCGGGTCTTGGCAAGCTGAGATTGCAGTCGACGCGCTGCACGCCACTGGATAACACCAGGCGGCCGCGGGCCAACGGGAAAATCAATTCCGGCCAGACCGGGCCTGTGTCAGAGGTTGAACAAACGCGTTTCCCGTTTAGTCGGCGCCCACCGGCGGCGTGCCATGGGTGTGGAAACTGGCGATCGTCTGCAGTCCCCAGGCCTGCCCCTTCTTGCGTTCTTTCTCCGTCCAGATAACCGGCTTCCAGTCCGGTCTCAGGATCAGGCGCGCGCCGGCGTTGGCGACTTCGACGCGATTGCCAGCGGGTTCGTAAACATAGAGGAAGAACGTTCCCTGTATCGCATGCTTGTGCGGGCCGGTCTCGATAAAAACGCCGTTTTCAAGGAAGATGTCGGCGGCCCGCAAAACATCCTCACGCTGGTCCACCGCATAGGTAACGTGGTGAAAACGCTCCTGCGCGTTCGCATGATCTTCCGTGTAGGCGATGTCGTAGCTCTTGTTGTTGACCGTAAACCAGCATCCGCCAAGCCGTCCATTGTCGAGCTGGATCAATTCGGTCACGCGACTGCCGAGCGCCTTGGTCATGAATTCCCGGATCGCGCTGACATCGCGCGCAAGCAAATTCAGATGGTCGATGCGCCGCACACATACGCCACGCCCGTGATAACGCTGGGCAATGTTCTTCAGCGCCGGCTGCTCTTCCGCTGGCGCTATGTATTCGCGGGTATCGTAATAGAGTTCGAACAGGTGCCCGTCCGGATCGGTAAACTGGTACGCGCGTCCGTGTCCGAGGTCGCCGTCGATCCAGCCCTTTTCGCATCCCATCTCCTTGATCACCGCAACGCGTCGCTCAAGCGCCGCCTGTGAGGAGCACCGGTAGCCGATATGTCCAACGCCGGTTGTGTCGGACGCCGTCAGTTTCAGCGTGTGATATTCATAATCGTCGAAGGCGCGCAGATAGACGGAATCCCCTTCCCGGCCGCTTTCCGTCAGCCCGTAGACATTCACGAAAAAGTCGAGACTTTCTTCCGGCTTGTTGGTGAATATTTCGACATGTCCGAGATGCGCCACATCGTAACAGGGTTCGTCCGACATATGAATTCCTCCAAAGCATAAGGTCATCTATGAGAATTGCGGACCCGATAGCATACACTCGACCGATAGTGGAACAAGCGGATGGACGCGGCTGCGGGAAGCCGTGCGGGAGGGATCAACAGCTTAATAAATGCGCTTGTTGACGCTCTGCTTTTCAGAAACTGTCAGACTTGATTGCCTCGGGCGCGCCAGACAAAAGCAGATCAGCAACGAACCTTGCATACCGGGCGCGAGTCATGCCCCGGCCCTCGCGGAACCACATATAGTTCCAGTTCAGCATGCCGAAAGCCGACATGGTGAGAGGCTTGAGAAAGGGTCCGTCGGCAAGCTGCGGAAGAGCTTCTACAAGCGCCTCCGACATCAGCTTGACAAGCGCGCGCTCGCAATTCTTCAACAACTCCTGCTTGTCATCCGGCAACAGCTTCAGGCTCGATATCTGCACCTGGTGATGCGCGTCCGCGTCCTGGTAGGCGTCCAGCAAGGCTGCGGCTATTGCGTAGACCCGCTCGCGGGGATTGGAAGCGGCGTCGGATGCTTTCTGGACAACTTCGACCAGGCTCTGCAGATGTTCGTCGAGCATGTCGAACAGCACAGCTTCCTTGTCCGGATAATAATGGTAGATCAGCGCCTTCGAGACGCCGCACCCATCCGCAATCATCGTGATCGAGGTGCCGGAATAACCGTGTCTGGAAAACAGCTCGGCAGATTGTTGCAGAATCGCCAGCCGTTTTTCATCATAGTCCTGTGCCCGAGTACGAGCCATGGCAAGCCCTTCGCTGCCTGCGGCGGGGTTCGCGAACACGTCACGGACCTGCGCAGCCTTTAGGACGGCTAGAAGTAAAATAAACCGAACGAACGGTCAACCAACGACATCCGAACAGCGTTTCGTATAGTAGCACTGCGACAGAATATTCCCTGCAGGCAGATTTACATATCCTGTAATAATGATAACAAAACTCATGTTTAATACGCCAAGCTCCTAGCCTGTGCCGGCAGCGAAATCGTGCAACCCGTGGGCAGAATTCGACACTTGTATATCGGAGGAATCCAGATGATCAAAACCAGAACCATTCGCACAGCGATTGCGGCGACTTCGCTTGTTGTTGCCGGACATGCGTTAGCCGCGCCTTCAGCGCAAGAGGTGGTCGGCCACTATGCGAACCTGGCCGAAGCGATATTTTCCGATTCGCTAACCACCGCGAAAACGCTTGAAGCAGCGGTTGACGCGTTCCTGGCGAATCCTTCGCAGGAAACGCTTGATACGGCGAAAGACGCGTGGCTTGCAGCGCGCGTTCCCTATCAGCAGACTGAAGCCTACCGGTTCGGCAATGCGATTGTTGACGACTGGGAAGGCCGGGTCAACGCATGGCCGCTGGATGAAGGGCTGATCGACTATGTCGATGCCTCCTATGGCAGCGAGAGCGACGAAAACAGCCTCTACACGGCGAATGTCATCGCCAGTTCCGAATTGATGATCAACGGCGAAGAGGTCGACGCAACTGAAATCACCCCGGAATTCATAGGCGGAACCCTGCATGAAGCAGGTGATATAGAGGCCAATGTGGCGGGCGGCTACCACGCCATAGAGTTCCTGCTTTGGGGGCAGGATCTCAACGGAACCGGACCGGGCGCAGGAAATCGTCCCTACACCGATTTTGATCTTGAGAATTGCACCGGCGGTCACTGCGAACGCCGACGCGCCTATCTTGAGGCGGCCACTGACCTGCTCGTCATCGATCTTGAAGAAATGGTCGCCAACTGGGGCGCAGACGGAGCAGCGCGCAAGGAGTTGATGGAGGATCCCCGAACAGGATTGTCCGTAATCCTGACCGGCATGGGCTCGTTGTCTTATGGCGAACTGGCCGGCGAACGCATGAAGCTTGGCCTTTTGCTCGCGGACCCGGAAGAAGAGCATGACTGTTTTTCCGACAACACCCACAATTCGCATCTCTACGATGCGATCGGAATTCGCAACGTCTATCTCGGTGAATACACGCGGCCTGATGGCAGCACTGTCACAGGACCGTCCGTTTCCGATCTGGTGGCTGAAAAGGACGCCGGCGTCGACGCGGAACTCAAGGCGAAACTGGACGTGACGATCGAGAAAATGCAGGCGATGGCCGAGAGGGCGAAATCCGTCGAAGCCTACGATCAGATGATCGGCGAAGGCAATACGGAAGGCAACGCTGTGGTGCAGGCTGCAATCGACGGGCTCATCGATCAGACCCGCTCGATCGAACGCGCGGTAGCGACGCTCGAACTCGAAAGCCTCGAAATCGAGGGCTCGGACAGCTTGGACAATCCGAACGCTGTCTTCCATTAGGCGGCGTTCCGACGCATTGAATCGAAAGGTCTGCTCCAATACATCAGGCGCGTTGTCCGGGGAAACAGCCCTCCGGACGCGCGCTCGAAATGGTGGAAACTCGTGAGACGGCACGCACTTGCAGCTCTGTCAGCGTTCACGTTGCTTCTTGCAACGGCGTCGCTTGTCGATGCCGAGAACCACGCAGGACTTTTGGAATCAGGCGCCAGGCAGGATCTCTCCGCAAGGGATCTGGAACGGGTCCGGAAGGTAACGCAACCGACGACTGATTTCTCCAGCGCAGAAGCCTTTGAGACCATGCAGGGGGGCGCCGGAACCTCGAAGAAACTCGTCAATCGCGATTCCTTCTCGCAATTCCTCGCCAACCTGACCTTTGAACAGGAGCAGGAATTCAAACTCGGCAATGCGCTCTTTCGCAAATTGTGGGTCGCATCCCCGTCGTCCACTCAGGCCTCCGACGGTCTGGGGCCCCTGTTCAATTCCCGCGCTTGCCAGAGTTGTCACCTGAAGGACGGACGCGGTCACCCGCCACTTGCCGACGGCGACGCCACATCAATGCTCATACGGCTGGCCAGACCAGCAAACACGGAAGCGGAACGGAGACTGATCGCAGATTACGCGCTTCTGAATTTCGCCGACCCTGTTTACGGCGGACAATTGCAGGACAAGGCGGTGACAGGTTTGGCCGCGGAAGGGCAGATCAGCGTCGCCTATACGGAAAGGCCGTTCGCCTACCCAGACGGAGAGACCGTTTCCTTGCGTTATCCGACCTTTGAGATCAAAGATCTGGCCTACGGTGACATGCATCCCGAAACAACGATCTCGCCGCGCATCGCGCCGCCCATGATCGGGCTCGGGCTCGTGGAAGCCATTCCCCAGGCGGACATTATCGCCAAAGCCGACCCCGACGACGTAAATGCAGACGGCGTCTCGGGCCGTGTGCAGATCGTGCGCCATCCGGAGTCCGGAGAACCTGCGCTTGGGCGATTCGGATGGAAGGCTCAGAACGCGACCATCCGCCAGCAGTCGGCGGACGCTTTTTCCGGCGACATCGGAATATCGTCGCCGGATTCGGTAGATCCTTATGGCGACTGTACGCAAAACCAGACCGCCTGCCGCGCATTGCCTGACGGCGTCCAGGCCAGACTGGGAGAAACGGAAGCGCCTGATCCGGTTCTCGATCTTGTGACTTTCTACTCCTCCAATGTGGCCGTTCCTCAGCGCCGCGATGTCGATGATCCTCAGGTTCTGGAGGGTAAGGAACTTTTCTATGCGGCAGGCTGCACAAGCTGCCACACCCCGAAATTCGTCACCGCCAGGGACGCGTCCCAAAAGGAACACCGGTTTCAACTGATCTGGCCATACTCCGACTTTCTGTTGCACGACCTCGGAGAGGACATGGCTGACGGCCAACAGGTTGGCGAGGCCGATGGCCGCGAGTGGCGTACGCCGCCGCTCTGGGGCATCGGTCTCACCGAAACGGTCAACGGCCACACCTATTTTCTCCACGATGGCCGCGCCCGTAATCTGGAAGAGGCGATCCTGTGGCATGGTGGAGAAGCCGAAACGGCGCGAGACAATTTTGCTGCGATGACACGTGAACAGCGCCAGGCGCTGATCAGGTTTCTGGAGAGCCTCTGATGATAAAGTCCTTTGCGATCGCCTGTCTTTTGGCATTCCTGACGACATCGTCACTCGCTGAAACGCTTGAGCCGGATTCGGAAGGTTTCATGTCCGGCATCGTCGACAGAGCGATCGACGACTACATAAGGCCGTCCTTTGCCCGGCTTGCTGCAACCACGCAGGATCTCAAGGACACACTTTCAGAGTATTGCGAGCAGCCGTCGGAAAGCGGACTTGCAGCGGTTCACGCGCAGTTCGGCAACGTCGTCGAGGCCTGGTCGGCTGTAGAATTCCTGCGCTTTGGCCCTCTGATCGAGGACAACCGTTTGGAGCGGCTGTATTTCTGGCCGGATCGCAGAGGGCTTGGTCTCAAGCGCATCACGCAAGCGTTGAGGGAGCAGGAAGACGACGTCACGTCCGCGCAAGCGCTGGCGGAAAAAAGCGTCGCCGTACAAGGGCTCGGCGCGCTGGATTATCTCCTTTATGGAACTGATTCCGACGAACTGGCGGACAGTACTCTGTCAGGGCGCTTCCGCTGCGGCTTCGCATATGCCGTTGCTACGAACATGGCGACCATCAGCGCTGAATTGCGCGACGACTGGATGAATCCGGATGGCTACTCCGCTCTTTTAAGAAATCCCGCTGACGACAATCCGGTGTATCGGACAGCGCTCGAAGCCGCTTCGGAAATTCGCGACGCAATCCTCGAAGGCCTGGACATTGCAAGCGATCTCAAGCTCAAATCCGCGCTTGGCGAGGATCCTTCACGTGCGATACCCAAACGCAGCGCACTGTGGCGAAGCGGACAGACCTTTCCTGCGCTTCTCGCCAATGTCGACTCGCTTCAGATACTCCTGGACACATCCGGTTTCGCAGAAGGGCTGCCCGAAGAAGGCCGGTACCTGGTCAATGCGCTGCCTTTCGAGTTTGCCAACGTGACACGAACGATCGGCGCCGTTGACCTTCCTGTCGAAGAGGCTTTCACTAATCCGGAAGCACGCGGCAAGCTGATCTACGCAACCATTGCGCTCGACAGCCTCAGAGACATGATCGGTGACCAGATGGGCGCATATCTGGGGTTTCAACCCGGGTTCAGTTCACTTGATGGAGATTGACATTTCAGCTCTGTCGCAAAGCGCGCTCCAGACGAACCGGCGGACATTCCTTACCGGCATCTGCGCCGGTCTTTTCCTGGCGGCCGAACCTGGTTTCGCGCGGGGCGGGGAAACCGAAAGCATTCTCTTCGCCAGCGCGGGAAAACGCCCTGACGGCAGCTTCGTCGCCGTTCTGTTCGATGAGAATGGCCGGGAAACTTTCAGCGTTCCCCTGCCGGATCGTGGTCACGACATCACGCTGGATCGCCCACGAGACCGAGCCGTCGCGTTTGCGCGCCGACCAGGAAATTTTGCTGTCGCTTTCGACATCCAGGGCCGGCGAGAACCGGGTTTCTTCACCGCGCCGGAGGGCCGGCATTTTTATGGTCACGGTGCATTCACGAAGGACGGCAAACTGCTCTACGCCAGCGAAAACGACTACGACGGCGTGAAAGGCGTGATTGGCGTCTATGACGCCACGGATCGCTTCAGGCGGATCGGCGAATTGTCGAGCCACGGTCTGGGGCCGCACGAAATTCTGCTGATGCCAGACGGTCGCACACTCGCGGTCGCCAATGGCGGGATAGAAACCCATCCGGATTTTGGCAGGGAAAAACTCAATCTAGCAACCATGGCGCCGTCCCTTGCCTTTATTGACCTGGAGGCCGGCATTCTGCTGGAAAAACACGCATTATCGCCGGAATTGCATCAACTCTCGATCCGTCACATGGACGCTGACGCAAATGGCCGCATATTCTTCGGCGGCCAATATGAGGGCAACAAAGCGGATCTTCCGCCGCTCCTTGGCACAGGGGCGCTGGGCGAGAATATCCGGCTGTTCGACATGCCGAGAGAACTGATCGGCGGCTTCCGCAATTATATCGGCTCGGTCAGGGTCGGCGCCGATGACGCGACATTCGCGGCGACGTCGCCCAAGGGTGGTTGCGCCGTCATCTTCGACGCCCGCTCGGGCAATGCGCTCGAGGTTCTGAACCGTCGTGATGCGTGCGGTCTCAGCTCTGTTGAGGAAGGCTTCTACGTTGCATCGGAAAACGGCATCGGCTCCTTCGAGCCATCGACCGAAAGCCTGACAAGCCTCGACTTTCTGCCGGACAATCATCTGAGAAATATCTGATAACGACTCGCCTCGCTCCCTGGGGATGCTATCCAAGTCCTCTGGACAAGCCTCGATTGCATTTGGCGTTTTCAGGCCGGACAGATAAAGCGAAGTGAGGAAGCGATCATGCGCGGGGTGGAGGAATGAATGGAAAAACAGCAATTGTTACGGGCGCAGCGCGCGGCATAGGCCTTGCGACCACGAAACTGTTTCTCGAAGAAGGCCGACGCGTCGCCATGATCGACAGGGACGCCGACGCGCTGCAAGCGGCTGCTTCAGACCTTGCCGACGTCTTGCCCGTCATCTGCAACGTGTCGTCGCCGGATCAGGTCGACGACATGGCGAAACAGGTGGAAACCACGTTCGGTCGGGTCGACACGCTGATCAATAATGCCGGCGTCGCCGATTTCGGCCCGATGGAGCAGACCGATTTCGAACGCTGGCGCACTGTCATGGCGACCAATCTGGATGGCGTTTTCCTGTGCTCCCGGAGACTCATCCCGGCGCTAAAGGAAACCAGGGGAGCCATCGTCAATATCGCCTCGATTTCGGGGTTGCGTGCAAGCACGCTGCGCATCGCGTATGGAACGAGCAAGGCCGCCGTCATTCACCTGACCCAGCAACAGGCCGCCGAACTGGGCGAATTCGGCGTTCGCGCCAATTGTGTCGCGCCCGGTCCTGTGAATACAAAGCTGGCGCTTGCCGTCCACACGCCGGAAATTCGAGCGGCCTATCACGACGCGATCCCGCTTAACCGTTATGGCAGCGAGCAGGAGATAGCAGAGGCGATCGTCTTTTTGTCATCCGACAAGGCGAGCTACATCTCCGGACAATTGCTTTGCGTCGACGGTGGATTTCAGTCAACCGGCATCGGTCTGCCGGCGCTGCGCTCTTGACGACCCTCAGGTCGCCTTCCACTTGATCGAACACCCCATGGACGCAGTCTGATCCAGTGGTCCTTTTCCGGTTTCAGCGACCTGCTTCATTGCGTTGTAAAGATCGCGCGGCGCGTCGTTTACCCCGGCCTGCGCCCGCGAGGCATCCAGGCGACCGCGATATTGCAGTTCCAGATCGCTGTTGAAACCGTAGAAATCGGGCGTGCAAACTGCATCATAGGCTTTCGCGACCGACTGATCCTCGTCATGCAGATAAGGGAATGTGAAGCCATTCGCTTCGGCGAATTTGATCATGTTGTCGAACGAATCTTCCGGATGCGAATCGGAATCGTTGGAATTGATCGCCACTACGCCAATTCCTAACGCCTGCAGTTCATTTGCGTCGCGAACGAGCTTGTCAGCGATGGCTTTCACGTAAGGACAGTGATTGCATATGAAAACGACGAGGAGACCACTCGAACCCTTGTGATCGAATATACGATGGGTCCTGCCATCGGTTCCGGGCAGTTCCGCATCTATCGCTTTCCATCCAAAATTGCATACAGGTGGTATTGAAGCCATGTTTTCCTCTTGTTTTGTGGCGAAACCTCAGATGAACCCCAGAGTGGTCATGAAGCGGTACTTATCCCAATCGACCCAGCTTTCAACGATCTTTCCATCTCTAAACCGGTCAATCTGGATACCGGTCCACTCCACGGTCTTTCCCGTTGGCGCGTGACCGAGATATTCACCGTCGTTGACGCCCTTGATGGTCCAGCGGGTCGCAACCAGATCCCCTTCCTCGATCTGCATGTGGAAGCGGACTTCCGACTGCGAGAATCCCTTGTGATACCCGTCGACGATCTCCAGGTAGTCCTCAAGCGAATTGTCCGATATGTCGCCCGCGGCGTCCGGTTCCTGGTGGTTTAAATACCCCTCGCCGAAAATTCCATCCGCGGTGACGTCGCTTTCCGAACTCCACAAATTCAGCAGATCGCGCGACAACGCCTTTCGATCTTCCGCCATAACACTCCCCATTGGTTGCAGTTGGATGCAACGTCCACTATTGCACTCGGCCCCGGCCATGTTAACCCTGAGACCTAGGGAAATTGGATCGGGAGGGTCCGGATGCTGGACAAACAGGACGTCGCCAAAATCATTCCACAGGTGTTCGCGCCCTGGGTGCAGGATCTCTCGATTGAGGTCAGGTCGATTGACGACAACCTCGCATGTTTCACGATCCCGGAAAACGACCGCCTCGTACGGATAGGCGGTATCGTTTGCGGGCAAGCCCTGTCAGCCTTCGCCGATACGGCGATGGTACTTGCTCTGTGCGCGAAATTCGACGGTTTTCGGCCGGTGACGACAGTAGACCAGACGACGTCTTTCATGAAGCCGATACGCAATGTCGGCGTCAATTGCGACGTCGAAATCCTGCGGCTAGGCCGGCAGATGGCCTTCCTGCGCGCAATTCTCTACGAGCAGGGCGGCGCTCCCGCCGCCTCGGTGTCGGGAAGCTATATGCTGCCGCCGCTTGACAAAAAGTAACGAAATTCCGTCACACGGTCGTCAATCGGAGCCTGCGCCAGGCCTCCACGGAAGCCGCGCCGGCTCCCGCAACGACCGCCAGTCCGGTGATCACGACGCCGACGAAGGGAATGAGCATCACGAGACCCAGAATGACGGCGCCGATGACGGTCCAACCTGTCCTTCCGGCGTTCGATGGCGGCGGCGCACTGCGCCGCACCAGCCCTCTCAGATACAGACCGACACAAGCGCTCACGATCACCGATCCAAACAGTTTGACGATCCCGATCGCAACAAACAGGGCGACGCCCAGCGGAATTCCTACAATAGAAATGAATAGCAGCAAACTCAGCACGGCGCCGACTACCAGGATCGCGATCCCGATGCCGAGACTCGCCCAAGGCCGGTCGACGAGCCGGTTCGCCGCAATGGAGAAATATCCGACAAAGGCCCAGGCGAGGATCGCGGTCAGAACGAGAAACGCAACAACCCAGCCGATCAGCAAACCAATCATAATACCGATTATTGCGTCGATGATCGAGTGAATCTCCGGGAGATTGCTTTCGACCTTTGTTACACTGCCGGCGATCTTTGCGCCTTCGGCGATTTCGGGCGCGGCTTCCGACCGATAGGTGACATCGCCGTTGATGACTGCGCTCGGTCCGATGACGATCTTTTGTGCAAGAAGGTCCACCGTACCGGTAATCTCGCCCGATATGGTTACGCTCTTCGCCGCAACCCGAAGATTGCCGCTGATCTTCCCATCGATATCCATGCTTTCGGCAGCCAGTCGCGCGTCGCCCCCGATCGTGGCGGCTGACGCTATCGTGATCACCCTGGCGGCCGACAAGAGATCATCTTCCACGCTGCCGGAAAGGATGACGGTGTGCGCAAAGGCCACCAGATCGCCGACTGTACCACTGCGCTGATCGACTTCATATGCGGCGATATAGGTGTTTCCAGCAGTCGCGCCGTCAAGCGTTACAAAACGTCCGGCTGCAAACAGATCGTCGGCGATATTGGCCTTGACGAGCACGGTCTCGCCGCCGGTGAACTGGACGCCGGTCAGATCCCCTTCAAGGACAACATTTCTGCTGTCGCGCAAATGCTGCCCGACCGCCACCGTGGCGAACAGGCTGAATAGAGCAAGTAAAAGCACAAGCGCCGCAGATATTGCGCGATGCGACAGGCGGATGGATTTCTCCGTAACCATGGCAATCCCCTCAAAGCTAAAATCGACGGGCCGGTCCGTTCGTCCAAAACCGCTCCCATATTAGCCCAGACGAGCAGATCAGGCCGGCTAACCTCAAAAATTCGTTCTGCTGCAAGAGCTGTGAATCTCATTTTTACATCTGCCGCGCGTGAATTCCAGCCGTTGAAGCGCCGCTGCATCGATCTTTTCACGTTCCGGCGCCGAAAATGTCATTGAGGAAAACCAATGCTGCGATGCAAAAGGGCGCGCGACAAATCCAGATTCGTGATATCATTGTCCAATGGCCATGTCTGATTTCGGTAAATCACCGAAACGGGTAGCGGGTTGTAGCACCAGACATTTCGTTTGCCTGTTTCTTCTCATCCTGGCGTCGGTGTTCCACGCCGGCATTGCCGTCGCGGACGACACCGAGGTTGACGTCGAACTTATCCTTGCCGTCGACGTCTCCCGGTCCATGACCCCCAACGAGTTGGAAATCCAGAGACGCGGATACGCCGAAGCCATCGTCAGCGACGAGGTTATCGGCGCCATTCGCAATGGTCTGATCGGCCGCATCGCAATCACCTATGTCGAATGGGCCGGCTCCTGGTCCCAGAACGTAGTGGTTGAATGGATGATCATCAGCAATGTGGACGAGGCCCGCGTCTTCGCCGAACAACTCACCGCCCGTTTCGAGAATTCCTTGCGGCGTACGTCGATCTCGGGCGCAATCGACTTTACGTCAGGTCTTTTTGAAGACAATGGCTTCATCGCCAATCGTCAGGTCATCGACATTTCCGGCGACGGGCCCAATAATCATGGCCGGCCGGTCGTGCCCGCCCGCGACGAAGCGCTTGCCCGCGGCATCGTCATCAATGGTTTGCCGCTGATGACAAAAGAAGGCATGGGCACGCAATGGATGCTTGAAGATCTCGATCAGTATTATCGACATTGCGTCATCGGTGGGCCAAGATCGTTCGTTCTGCCGGTCAAGGAATGGTCACAGTTTCCAACCGCCGTTCGCCAGAAACTTGTTCTGGAACTGGCTGACGCTACCCCTCCCATAGCCCGGGACCTGATCGTACGCATCCAGGCGAGCGAAGCCTATGACTGTCTGGTCGGAGAGAAAATCTGGAACCGGATGCGGGACATCTGGTCCGAGCCATAACAATCTCCTTCAAGCAACGATTTTCTCACTGTGCATTTTCGCAACGCGTTTCCTGTTCTATGATCGGGCTCCCGCAATTCGAACGAGACGCATAATGAGTATTGCTTCCGAACTGACGTCGCACGGCCACTGGAGATTCGAGCCACTCTCCAAAGAATTCACAGCGGATCCCTACGCGGCCTATGCAAACTTGCGGGAAGAAGACGATTTATACTACTTCAAGGACTTCGACGTCTGGATCGCATCGCGGTTCGAGGATGTGCGCGCACTCGCGCTTGACAAGCGCATGGTCCGTTCTCTGGACGGGATAGCCACCCGGGAAGCACTTGAAGCGTTGCAGCGCCGAAACAACTGGCACGACATGCCGTACCATGAACGCTACGTTCAGGTGAACCTTCTGGAAAGCGACGGGCCGGTCCATGATCGTCTACGCAGGCAGATCTTCGGCTATTTCACATCCTCTGCGGTCAATCACTGGCAGGCGCTGATCCAGGACTATGTCGACGGATTGCTGGACAGTCTTTCGGGTCGTGACGAGATCGATTTCGTCTCCGAACTGGCCTCCCATGTTCCGGGACACATTATCGGGCGCATGCTTGGCGTGCCGGATGAGGACTGTCCGAAATTGCGCGAATGGTCGGAGGAGATCGTCCGGTATTTCGACATCGACAGAACGGAGGAGAAAAAGCGCATCGCGGAAAACGCGACGCGTGAATTCGCCGAATACATGATCGCACTGAAAGCCGAGCGCGAAAAGAATCCGAAAGACGACCTGATATCGCAGCTTCTCGAAGTGGAGCGTAATGGCGGTTTCCTGGAAGACGAATTTATCGCGACGGTCATGCTGATCCTGAAAGCAGGACACGGATCGACGATCGACGTTCTCGGGAGCGGCATGCATGCGCTGCTCGAATTTCCCGACCAGATGCAGAAATTGCGGGACGATCCCACGCTGATCGGAACGGCCGTGCAGGAAATGTTTCGCTACGAATCACCCCTGCCCTTCTTCCACCGCCATAATTGTGAGGAGATCGAACTGAAAGGACGGCGTTACCCGAAAGGCACGAAATTCGGACTGCTCTATGCTTCCGCCAACCGCGATCCGGCAGTCTTCCCGAACCCTGACAGCTTCGACATTACCCGCACGCCCAACCGCCACATCGCCTTTGGCGCCGGTCCGCATTTCTGTCTCGGCAATCATCTTTCGAGACTCGACATGGAAGTGATTTTCACGTCGCTGCTCAATCGTTTCAGTTCGATCGAACTCCTGGAGAAACCGAACTATAAACCCGGCCTTCAGGCCCGCGGTCCGCAATCCCTCCATCTACGCCTGAGGGAGGCTTGAGATGGCACGATCCGAACGAGAGAAAATGGCGGCGGGCGAATGGTACAACTGCCTTGACGCAGAACTGGACGAACTGCGCAAACGGGCGCGCCGGGCAGTTCATCAGCACAACACAATGCCCCCGGACGAGCGCAGCAGCGCGGGTCCCTACCTCGTCCAGTTGCTCCAGAGCATCACCGAGGACGCCTATCTCGAAGCGCCGTTCCACTGCGCCTACGGGTTCAACATTACCCTTGGCCGAGGCGTCTATCTGAACGCCGGCTGCGTCATGCTCGATACCGCGCCCGTCATCATCGGCGATCAGACAATGCTGGGCCCCAATGTGCAGATCTACTGCGCGCAGCACCACAAGGACAGAAAACTTCGCACCGAAGGGATAGAGATCGCGAAGCCCGTAACGATCGGCCGCGAAGTATGGATCGGCGGCAGCGCGATCATCATGCCGGGCGTCACAATCGGCGACGGCGCGATTGTTGCGGCGGGCGCGGTCGTCACCCGGGACGTCGCGGCCGACACAACGGTGTTAGGAAATCCGGCGCGGCCGCGCTGACAATTCGAAGAACAACGGCATCTCTGCTTTCATTGATGTAATTCTTCCTAGAAGGCGCTCCAGTTTCTTTCGTGACGCTGCAATTAGTGATTGCTATACTTCCTCTCCATGGCGACCAAGGGAGGTAACAATGGCGAAAACGGACCTTAAATCATCCATCGAAGCTATCGAGGCGCTCACGCTCGCCGAGCCGGCGCCGCTGATGCCCGGCATGCCGGGTTCGGAAATCATGCCCGAAAATGCGACGGCGACGAGCGATCCCTGGAGTGATCTCCGAGACATACAGGAGGAACACAAGGCCGCCATCAACGCGTCCAATCTGATCGCATTTGTCGAAGGCGTAAGCGCCGAGCAGAAAGGCGACGTGCTCGATTCAACCCAGTTCGCCGCCCGCGCCGCCGATGCGGAGTTCAATCGAGGATCCCAGATTCGCGAGTGGTACGACGCCTATGTCGAGGTGCTGACGAAAATGGGCTGGGTGATCGAGGGCTTCGCCTTCCAGCAAAGCCGACGCGCCGAGGGCGCGATGCTCATGAGCCAGGAAGCGATCGGCGTGATCACCGCGGTGGCCACCGGCAACCAACTCGCCATCCTGGAGGCGGCGATCGATTCTCTCGGCAAAATGGCCGACGATTCACGGCAGATCAAACTCTTCGATTTCAACGTGTCGGTGGAAACCGGCGGCAATTTCCAGATCGGAGCGGCCGAGGCGGCCGATAACGGCGCAATCGGCATGGCCATGGGGGCGTTCTACTACCGCTCAAACGACAATCGCAGAAACGTCCTCTTCTTCGGATGGGGGAGCCAGGAGATCGAAATGTGGACCGCCGCCCAAAGGCTCGTGCTTGACACGACATTCTACACTGATCTGAGAGACATCGTGAGACAGCGGCTCGGCGAAAAGAGCAAGGATTTCGTCGCGACCATCCCGATCATCTGATCGGCAGACCAGACCCACATGATCTACTGAACAAACGCATTGACCGCCTCGGCGATCAGCTCGTGTTCCTCGTCATGACTGATCTCCTCTTCCGGACCGACGCCGAGACTTTCGAGCACGAAGTCCTCGGCTGGGGGTTGCGGCGCCTCGAACTCCCTCACGCTCAGCAGGCCTTCGGGAACGACGTAGGCCCGCACCTCGCGACAAATCCTGTCGCTGTTTCCAACGAAACCATCAAACGTGGACAGCAGCAGAACCGGACAAGCCTTGCCGGTCCAGGCCTTGTGCGGCCTGACGTTCGCTGGAGCAATATTGAGATCATGCATCAAAGCCGCGACCAGACGTTCGGCGCGTGCGTTGGCGGCCGCCTGATCGATGCCCTTGTGCATGCAGATTTCAATACCGATGCTGACAGCGTTGCCGGAACCCGCATGGATCGCACGCTCGTTCACCGGCAGGTGCTTGATGACGCATTTGTCGTCGACGGTGAAATGCCAGGAAACGAAGTTCTGTTTTCCGGAGGGGAGCTGATAGCATCCCTTTTCCCGGACGAAGCGCGAATGGGCGTTGGCGTCCGCTCCCGCCCTGTCATTGGACGTGTTATGAATGGTGATGTATTGCGGCGTGATCGTTCGGCCGCTGCGGTTTGAAGCGCCCTCCGGAATCATCTCGATCTTGAGGTTCAGCGACTGGCCGAGTTCCTGTCTGTTCATGATATCCTCCCGCACAGTATATGTCCGACAGGATAAACTATAAGTAGCGATCACGCAGCAGTATGTGCGTATGGCCACAATAACCAAAGCAAACCGGCGGAAGAGCGGTGGCTAGTCGACTGTCGCCGCGCCTTTTGCCCAGGTCAGAAATTCCCGCAACATCCTGTCGAAGGTTTCATGATCTTCGAGAAAGGGCGCGTGCCCCGCCTCCGCGACATTCTGCGGCTCGCCGCCCCAGATATGGCCGTATCCAAAGGTTCGGCAGTATTCGTGATTGATAAAGGGATCCTTCGGTCCGTTGATCATCGCGAAGGGTATCTTCCCCTTCTTCAGCATCCGCACCTGGCGCGGCCAGTTGCATGTCTTGAGCTTGGCGAACGCCTGCTCGCGGGCGAGGCCGTCAGTCCGCCACACCGCCTGCCACACGAGCGGTTCGGCGCCTTTTTCCATTCCGATCGTATGGACCGCATAATTGGCTTTCTCATGCGGCGAGTGGAACCGCTTTCCGGCGAGCTCCATGTGGGGCGTCGCGATGTAGCCGCGCGGCATGTCTTCCGGAAACTTGCCCACGGGCGAGGTGCCGCAAATCGCAACCGCGGTTAGCGGGTAGCCGCGGGCCGCATATTCCAGCGCCACATAGCCGCCGAGCGACCAGCCGAAAACAACGGGTTTTCCAAGACCGAGCTTTTCGACGATGTCGCGGGCGATCTCGGAATAGGCTTCAATGCTGTAATCTTCTTCCGGATCGGCGTTGGGCGACACGCCATGGCCCGGTAGGTCGAAGGCGACGACCCGATGGTCCTTGCCGAATTCTGCGAACTGATGCCGGAAGACCTCCTTGCACGAGGAATTGCCGTGAATGAAGAGGATCGTCTCGTCTCCCTGTCCCGACTCGCAGACCGAGATCTTGCCGTGACGCGTCTCGACGAGCCTGTCGGGCGCACCCATCATGGCCTTGCGCATATCTGCGCCACGCGACCGCCGCCAGCTGGCCCTCGCATTCGTCCTGAATCGGTTGAACGCGCCCCAGCCTTCCTGAACGGCGGCGAACAGCCCTCCCGGATAGACGACGACCACAGCGATGATCACGAGCGCAATGATGATGCTGCGCCAGGCGCCGTAGTCGCCGAGGAACTGCGCAAGAATAGTGATGACGAAGGCCGCGATCAGCGATCCCCAGATGGTGGAGAGGCCGCCGAGCAGCAGGATCGAGAGCGTGATCGTCAGGAAGCCAAGACCGAAGACATCGGGCGAGGCGACTCGCAAGTAAGCCCCGTAGAAACCGCCGGCAAGCCCCGGGAACAGGGCCGATGCGCACAAAGTGTAGAGCCGCAGCCTGCCTTCCGACACGCCGCGGGCAATGGCGTAATACTTGTTGTCGCGCAGCGCCTTGATGGCGCGCCCAAGCGACGAACGCTGCAGCTTGTAGAGAAAGAAAGTGGAGAATGTCAGCAGTAACAGAGCAAGATAGTAATAGCCGATGCGGTTGTCCTTGCTGAGCTTGTAGCCGAATATTTCCAACCGCGGCAGGAGCACCATACCGCTGGTTCCGCCCGTATAATCGGACTGGCTGACGACGATCTGCAGGAGCAATTGCGCGGCGGCGATCGTCACCAGGATAACGTAGATGCCCTCGAGCCGCAGAATGGGAATGGCGAGCAGCGCCGCGAAGGCGACCGCCAGCAGGGGGGAAAGCAGCAAGGCGATCCACGGGTCGATGCCCAGCACCTTGCCGAATATGCCGAAACTGTAGAGACCGATCGCGAAGAAGGCCAGATGGGCGAAATTGACAATGCCGCCCAGCCCCAGAGAAATGTCCCAGTTGGAAGCGAGAATGGCATAGACGAAAACCAGGATGAGCGTGTGCCTGGCGTAGGTCTCGGTCAGGAACAGCGGGATCAGCGCCAGAGCGATGAATGCGACAAGAACCGGCAGAAACCCGTTGGTGCGCTGGAAGGGCGGCGCGTATTTCATCTTTTGTCTGTGCTCCTAAAGCGTCTTCGACCGATGGCCGAACAGACCTTCGGGCTTGATCAGAAGCACGGCGATCATCATCGCGAAGAGCACCGCCGGCGCCCAGTAGAGACCCAGAAAATAGACCGAGAAGGATTCGGCGATCCCGACGATGAAGGCTGCGAGGATGGGGCTTGTAAAGCGCGCGACGCCGCCGAGGATAACGACGATCAGCGACTTCATCAGCGGATCGCTCCCGAAGGTCGGACTGATGAAGCGCACAGATCCGATGAAGACGCCGGCGAGCGCCGCAGTCGCAGCCGAAAGGCCGATCGTCATGGCGTAGAGGCGCGAGACGTTGAGGCCCATCAGTTCCGCCGCCTCGCGGTTCTGGGCGACGGCGCGCATGGCCCGGCCCGTCGCGGTACGGCGCAGGAAGATAGCGAGAACCAGCAGGGCGAGCAGCGCAACTATCAAAATCATCACGTCATTGGCGCTGATTTCCGCGCCCATCAGGCCTATCGTTCCGCTGATCGGCGGCTCGATCTGCTTGTCGCGCGCGCCCCAGATGAGCAAAATGCCGTTCTCGATGATCGAGGCTGCGGCGAGCGTCGTGATCACAGCGAGCAGCACAAGATTGGCGTTTCGCTCGAACGGCTTGACGAGCACGTAGTGCAGGAGAAAGCCCACCCCGAACATCAAAACCACCGAAAGCGCAGCGCCGAGCAGATAGCCGACGCTGCCGGTAACGTTCTGGGTTACCTGCCAGGCGATATAGGCCCCGAGCGCAACGAAGACGCCATGCGCGAAGTTGAAGACGCCAAGCGTCGTCCAGACCACGGCGAGACCAGTCGCCATCAGCGCATAGAGACCGCCAAGCAGGACGCCGGAGGCAAAAACGAATAGAAAAGTGTCGGCGGAGATCAATGGCTTTCTCCGAACATCATGGCCATGGCTTCGTCATGCGACGGCATCGAGGCGGCGTCGATTTCGCGGGTGATCGCGCCATGGTCGAAGAGCAGCAGACGGTCCACCAGGCCGGAGAGGAATTCGATGTTCTGGTCGACGATGATCAGGGGCACCCGGCTTTCGCGGATCTGCCTGACGGCCTGCATGAGTTCGAGGCGAAGCTTCGGCGAAAGACCCAGCGTCGGCTCGTCAAGGATCAGAAGCTTCGGAAGCGCAAGCAGTCCGACGGCAATCGAAACCATTTGCCGCTCGCCGCCCGAGAGATAGCGGATTTTCGAAGATCGGCGCTCTTGCAGACGCGGAAACAGGTGATGGACGCGTTCGCGCATCTCGCGCACGCCGTTTCTGCCCTTCGCCGCCAGCGGCGCAACGCCCAGAACTTCCTCCACGGTCATTTCCGGAAACAGGAGATTGCCTTGCATGACGTAGATGACGCCAGCCTCGACAACCGTCGCCGCCCTGATGCGGCGTTTCTGGAACAGGTCGTAATTGAAATTGCGGGAGATGCGCGGCCGCATCTTGCCTTCCGCGTTGAGGCGTCGACCCTGAAAGACGACATCCCCCTCCCACGGATCGATCAGGCCGGCGACGGTTTTCAAAAGCGTCGTCTTGCCATGACCGTTGGGTCCGAAAAGGCCGACGGACTCTTCCTCGCCAACCGACATCCTGACGCCGCGAAAAACCGAGACGGGCGGATAGCCGCCGCTCAGGTCGCGCACTTCGAGAAGGGCCGCGCTCACACGGGTTGCCCCAGATAGGCTTCGATGACCTGCTTCTCGCGCGTGACCTCGGCCGGATTGCCAAGCGCGATCACGCTGCCCTGCTCCATCACCAGCAGGCGACGGGAGACGGCCATCAGCAGCGGAAGGACATGTTCGATAAGCAGAATTGTGATTCCCGTTTCGTTGAGCTTGAGGATCGTGTCGCGCACCCACTCGACCTCGTTGTCGACCAGCGACGAGGCCGGTTCGTCGAGCAGCAGCAGTTTCGGCTTCTGGGCGACGGCGGTCGCGAGCATGAGTTGCTTTTGGTAGAAGACCGGCATGGTGACAGCGGGCATATTGTGGAAATTCCGCGGAAAGCCGACCAGATCGGAGGCTTCGTCGGCCAGCCTTTCGGCCTCCTTGCCGCGTACGCCGAGCGTTTGTTCGACGGCGACGAGGATGTTGTCGATACAGGATAAAGACTCAAACACGGCTTCCCGCTGAAAGGTCCTGATCACGCCGCTGCGCGCAATCTGGTTGTCGCTCGCGCGTTCGATCCGTCGACCCTCGAAGACGACGCGTCCGCTGTCGGAGCCGAAAGGAACCCTGCTGATCAGGTTGAACAGCGTCGACTTGCCGGAGCCATTCGGCCCGGCAATGCCGAGGATCTCGCCCTTTTCGACTGCGAAGGAAACCTGGTTGACGGCCACCAGAGCCCCAAAGGACTTGGTCAGGCCGTCAATTTCAAGAATGGCCGCCATGAGGATGTAACTTAGGCGCCTATTCCATCCACTCGGGCTTTACGAAGTCACCGGATTTGTACTTGTCCGGACCGATCATCACGCCCTTGCCGTCCTGGATCTGGAAGAAGGTGACTGGAATGTAGTCGAGACCGTACTTTGCCACATGGGTCTCGGGATCGAACTCGAGAAAGCCCGCCGAAACGGGGCGGCTCGTTTCACCGATCGCCTTGCCGATTGCATCGTGATCCTTGGGATCGCCGACTTTTTCCAGCGCGTCGAAATAGATGTTCGCCATTTCATACAGGCCCGTGCCATAGGCGCCGGACTCGATATCGTACTTGTCCTTGTACTTCTTGAAGACTTCCTTGCCGCGCGGATGCGCGTCGACATTCAGCGTGGCGCCGATGGCGTTGTAGAGAATGCCGTTGGACGTGTCGCCGGTCAGTTCGACGAATTCCGGAACGAGCGGCGCATACTGCAGGAACACCAGAGAGTTGGTCGGGTTCTCGCGGAACTGGTTGGTGAACAAGGCGGCGTTGGCCGGAATATAGTCGGTATTGATGATAACTTCCGGCGGGTTCTCGCGCACCTTGGCGAGGATCGGACGCCAGTCGCTGACAGGACCGAAGGGCACCAGTTCGTCCAGAGTGATCGTCCAGCCTGCTTCGGTGAAGACCTCTTTCATGCCTTCGGAAATAGTCTTGGAATAGGGATTGTCGGAAGAGATGATGGCAACGGTCTTGTCGTCGAGCGGGAAGTGCCCCGCTTCTGACAGAGCCTCGATCAACGGTGTGACTTCCGTCTCGTAGCCCTTGAAGTCGGCTGTGAACGACCAGCAGCAATCGTATTCGCCCGGATCCTGCGTGACGATCGCCGCGAATTGCGGCGAAGGCCCGGCCGGCAGATAGGGCATGCCGGCCTCCGCCATCAGTTCCACCTCGAACAGCGACAGGCTGGCGTAACCGGTCAGGATGATCTCCACGCCGTCGGTGGCGAGGAGCCGTTCGACGGCGGAGGTGACGTTGGCCGCCGAGTGATCGACGACGTCCGCCGGAACGACCTCGAAAGTGTGCCCGGCGACGCCGCCTTCGGCGTTGACTTCTTCCACCGCCAGTTCCACACCGCGTACGAACTCCTCGCCGTCTGAGGCGGTCGGACCTGTCAAAGGCGCAAGCACGCCAATCTTGACGAGATCGGCGTAAGCCGCCGTCGTTGCAAGGGTTGTAAGCGCCGTTGCAATTGCCAGGGCTTTCGTGAGCTTGCCCATTTTTTTCTCCATGAAGAACGTGATTGAAAATGAAAATCCGGCGTTCAGGCTACTAGAGATTTTGGCGGAGGCTCAATTGCAAAGGTTTGCCAAAATCCAGCCGCTCGGTGTAGATTTTCGAACTTATCGTATTTGCGAAAACCGGATGACGGGTTGCGCCGCTGCATCCATGCAATCTATCGGCTAATCTAAGACGGTTCCGAGAGCAGCGTGACGACCCCGAAGGACAGAGCGTATGAAGCCATGGCTTGCCGAGAGCGACTACCAGATAGAGGATGGCGACGCCGAGATCGGCGTCCGCATGAAAGCCATGCTTGGCGCCATGAACCTGGAGCATTTCTCGTTCATGATCCTGCGTCCGCCGCGCAACAGGCCATTTCCCATCGACGAGACGATCAGGACGAGCTATCCCGACGCGTGGCTTGGCCGGTACCGCGCCCTGCGCTACTTCGAAGTCGATCCGGTGGCCGACCTGTCGACACGCATCATGCAGCCTTTCTACTGGGGCCAGGGGCGTTTCCTGAGGGATTTCAAGAAGCCGCAGCGGCTTGTTTTCAACGAGGCGAAATGTTTCGGTATTTCCTATGGTCTCGCCATTCCGATGCACGGACCGGCCGGCGAAGTTTCCGTTTTCAACGTGGTTTCGTCGGACAAACGCCACTTGCTCGATGCGACGCGCAGCGAGCATGGCCGCATCTTCGCGGCCGCCTACGGCACCCATGACCGGGTGATGCGCGAGCAGATCAGATTGCCGCTTGCCGGCGTCGACGAGGATGTGGAGCTTTCCATAAGAGAACGTGAATGCCTCGCCTGGACGCTTGAAGGCAAGACGGCCGGGGAGATCGCGACGATCCTCAATCTCTCGGTTTCCACCGTCAATCACCATGCGCTGTCGGCAACGCGCAAGCTCGGAAGCCTGAACAAGCATCACGCCGCGGTCACGGCTCTGCGCGGAGGACTGATCCAGTAGAATGGGTCAGGCCTCCGGCGCAAAAACGGTCACGGGATCTGAAACGCCCTTGAGGTCGTAGGCTCCGATTTCCCGCCAGCTGCGCGACGACCGCTCGACGATCGCCTGTGAAACCAGCAGCGGCTCTCCGAGGCCGCCCGCCAGACTTTCGATGCGGCTCGCCGTATTGACGGCGGAACCGATCACCGTGAAATCCAGCCGCATACCCCCGCCGATATTGCCGTAGAAAACCTCGCCCGGATGCAAGGCCATGCCGAAAGCAAAACGAGCGTTATCCGTCTGGCGCAAAGTTTCGAGCGCCCCGAAAGCCGCGTCTTCCGCCCGCTTGACCGCGTCCTCGGAATCGCCGTCGATGGGGAAGATTGCGAGCATGGCGTCGCCGATGAACTTCAGCACCTCGCCGCCATTGCTTTCAACGGCGTCGGTCACCAGTTCGAAATAGGCGTTGAGGATGGCCAGCAACTCCTCCTCGCCGCGCCCTTCGGAAAGAGCCGTGAAATTGCGCAAGTCACAGAACCAGATCACTGCGTCGATGCGGCTGATTTCGCCTATCTATTTTCTAATATATTGTTTTTATTAAATAATTTACTTTAAATTGGCTCGCGACACTGGCTTCCCGGCAATCTGGCTTTGTTTCGGGAATTCGCGTTCTACGCCATCTGGGTTTGTTTCGGGAATTCGTGTCTCAGTCTTTTGGGTTCGTTTCGGGAATCTACATTTTCGACCATCTGGCTTTGTTTCGGTAAATCCCGGTTTCAGGCATTGTGGCTTTGTTTCGGTAAATCTGGCTTTGTTTCGGGAATCTGCAATTTCGAAGAGTCGCCGGATGGACAACGGCTCTACGATTACGGCGCGCCCTCCCCTGAGAGGTCGCCACCATAGCACAAAAAACCGAAAATTGCAGCAACATTGTTCTGCTTGTGTTCCGGCCTCGCCGCGCCTCAGAGAAGCACGTCCGGATTGAAGATCCGGTTGTCGTCGAGCGCCTTGCGCAAT
Organism: Hoeflea sp. CAU 1731; assembly: GCF_039888615.1. Taxonomy (NCBI): domain Bacteria; kingdom Pseudomonadati; phylum Pseudomonadota; class Alphaproteobacteria; order Hyphomicrobiales; family Rhizobiaceae; genus Hoeflea; species Hoeflea sp. CAU 1731. The sequence continues at coordinate 217,074 of NZ_JBDQQS010000007.1, forward strand.
CTGCGCATGAGATCCTTTTCGACCGGATCTGCGCTGAGGTCGAAGCTCTTGCGACGGATCGCGCCAATGCCGTGCTCGGCGCTGATCGTCCCGCCAAGTTTCAGCGCCTCTTCCTCGACGATCTTCTTCAACGTCTCGTGGCGGGCGTGAAAGTCCGGCCCGCTCATCGTTTGCGGACGCAGAAGATTGAAATGGATGTTGCCGTCGCCGACATGGCCAAAGGGCGCGGACCGGACTCCGGGCAGATAGTCAGACACGGCGGCTGTCGCGTTGACGATATAGTCGGGAACATTTCCGGCCGGCACAGCGGTGTCGTTCTTCAGTGAGTGTTTGTCTTCGATGAAAACGACGGCGATCGCCTCGCGAAGACGCCACATGGCCTGGCGCTGGGCGACGGACTGGGCAATGACCGCATCCGAAACGTCACCGTTTTCGATGCATGCAGCGAGGCCTTCTTCGAGCGCGGCGGAAATATCGAACGAAAGCGCCGGCGTTTCCACCTCGACCAGAACACACCAGTCGGCCAGTTCGGCGAGCGGCAATACGACGCCCTCTGCGGACAAGCCCTGTTCAAGCGCGGTGCGACCGATCAGCTCGAAGGCTGCGACAGTCTCGCCAAGGATGGCCTCCAGGCGCCGCAATACCCGCAACGCTGCTTCCGGCGACTGCACGGCGGCGAATGCGGTCACGCGATTGCGTGGCAAGGGCCGCAGTTTCAACACAGCGGCGGTGATCACGCCCAGCGTGCCCTCGCCCCCGATGAAAAGCTGTTTGAGATCGTATCCGGCGGTATTCTTCCTGAGTTTCCTCAGGCCGTTCCAAACCGTTCCGTCCTGAAGCACGACTTCCAGACCCATGACCTGATCGCGCGCAGTACCGTATCTCAGCGCATTGTTGCCGCCGGAATTGGTCGAAAGATTGCCGCCTATCTGGCTGGAGCCCTGTCCGCCATGGCTAAGCGGCAGGTAGCGCTCCACCTCTTCGGCCGCCGCCTTTGCATCGGCGAGGACGACGCCGGCTTCGACCGTCATGCTGTTGTTGAGCGGATCGATATCGCGGAACCTGTTCATGCGATGCGTCGACAGGATGACGGATTTGCCGTTCGAGAGCGGCACGGCCCCGCTGCTTAGACCCGTCAGCCCACCCTGGGGGACGATCGCGAATTCGCGCCGGGCGCACCACTTGACGGCCGCTGAAGTTTCCTCGGTGCTGGCCGGGCAAAGGACTGCGACCGGCGGCACAGGCGTCGAACCGATCATGTCGTCCAGATGGCGCGCCATGCCGGCCTTGTCCGTCACCACGCCGCGTTCGCCAAGTATGGCGGTTAATTCATCAAGAGACTCATGCATTCTCAGCGCTTTAACAGTTTGCCGAGAGCCTCGACAAGTCGGTCCGTGCTTTCCGGGGAGTCGACGGTAATTCTGAGTGAACCCTGCACGTCCGGCCAGGCGAGCGGCTGGACGAGAATATTCTGCGTCTCCAGTTCCCGGCCAAGTTCAGACGCGGAAACCGGCGCCCGCAGCGTGAGAAAATTGGCGAAGCTTGGAAAGGCTTCGAACCCCATGGGACGGAGCGCTTCCAAAAGCCGCCGCCGCTCGGTGATCGTCAGTTTCAGCGTTTCCAGCAGATAGGCCTCATCCTGAATCGCCGCGGCCGCGGCGGCGAGCGCTGGACGTCCGAGATTGAAGTTCGGCCGGAGCTGCCACAGGCCGTAGGCGATGTCCTTGTCACTGGCGAGCGCGTAGCCGACCCGAAGCCCGGCCATGCAATAAGCCTTCGAAAACGAGCGTGTGACGATCCATGGACCTGTCCGATCCTTCAGCAGCGAAAGAACATCCGGTCCACCCTCGACCGAGGCAAATTCGAAATAGGCTTCGTCGACGACTAGCATGCAGCTGTCCGGCGCTTCATTGACGGCCGTCCGCAGGTCATCAGAACTGATTATGCCGCCAGTCGGATTGTTGGGCGTGCAGAGATAGAACAACCGGGTGCGCTCGGTCACAGCCGCGAGCATGGCCGGGACGTCATTGCTTCCGTCCTGCTTCAGCGGAACATTGGCGATCCGGCCGCCGGCGATCTGCACACCCTTGCCGCAGGTCGGGAATGTGGGAGCGGGCATGACAGCCTCGTCTCCCGGCTCGATGCTGATCATCGCAGTCGCCACAAGAACCTCGCCGCTGCCGTTGCCAAAACTCATCCGGTCGACTGGAACGCCGGTCTTGTCGTGGATCGCCGCAGCCAGGACCCGGCATTCGTGGTCGGGATAGCGGTTTGCATCGAGCAGCGCCAGCGACGCCGCTTCCATGGCCTTCGGCGACGGAGCGCGGGCGGATTCGTTGAGGTTCATGCGGACAAAACCGGCGTCAGCCCTTCCCTTGACGTCGGCGATCGAAGGCGGCGGCGGAAATGTGATTGCGCGGATTCGCTCTATCGGAAATCCACCCATCGCCTAACCGTGACTCCAGTCGTTCTGATCTTCGGAATTGCCGGGAGACAGCCCGAGGATGTCGCCCTTGGTCGAACAGCCCAACCCCAGAACCGTGCGGTTCGCATAGGCGAAATAGGCGGTCACCTGGTTGATTTCCAAAATCTCGCCGTCGCTGTAACCGGCGTCCCTCAGTCGTTGCACGCTTTCTTCCTGCATGCCGCCGGGATCACGGGTCAGTTCGCGCGCATAGACCATTGCAAGCTTTTGTTTTGGCTCGAGAGGCGCCGAATCAACATTGCGCAGTTCGATCGCCATTCTGATTGCATCGGCCATTTCATCGTCTTTCAGCAAACGCTTGAGACCGGCAAAATGGTGTTCGACACAGTAATGGCAGTCGTTCAGCGAACTGACCCATACACCAAGGGTTTCCAGGAACCATTTCGGCACCTTGTTGGCGCTGTGGTGCAGCACGTATTTGTAGATCGCCATGTGCCCTTCCATCGTATGGGGGCGCAGCGAATGCATCATCATGATGTTGTCGACATTGTTGTCCGGGCCTTTCACCCGGTCGTAGAGCATCTTCAGCTTGCCGTCGGCGTCTTCGTAATCGATCGTGTCTATCCAGGGCATGGAGAAATCCTTGGTCTTAGGGACGCCTGCGGTCGCAGTCCCTCATGCGTTGGTTCATCCGAGCAGCAGCGAGTCGTCGGCGAGTTCCTCGCCCTGCTCGCGCTTGAACAGTTCGAGCAGGTCGCCGACTTCCAGCTTGTCGCGCGCTTCGCCGGCGGCGTCGAAAACGATGCGGCCGCGGTGAAACATGATCGTCCGCTCGCCGGTATGCAGCGCCTGCGCCATCGAATGCGTGACCATGACGGCGGTCAGTTTGAGCGATGAAACAATACTCTTCGTCAGTTCCAGGACGAATTCGGCGGTTTTCGGATCAAGCGCGGCCGTATGCTCATCGAGCAGCAGCACCTTCGTGTCGCCGGTCGCCGCCATGAGCAGGGAGACCGCCTGGCGCTGTCCGCCGGACAGCAGGCCGACCTTGTCGTCCAGCCTGTTTTCCAACCCCAGTCCGAGCACCTTGAGACGTTCCGCCGCCAAATCCCGCATTTTCGGCGCCACCGCGAAGCGCAGGCCGCGCGGTTGCGTCCGTCCATGGGCGAGCGCGAAATTCTCGATGATCGACAGATCCTCGCAGGTTCCCATCTTCGGGTCCTGAAAGACACGCGACAGCATTCGTGACCGCTTGTGCACCGGCCAGTCGGTGACAATCTTGCCGTCGATTTCCGTCGAACCGCTCTCGACTTTCGTGAGGCCGGCAATGACGTTCAGACAGGTCGACTTGCCCGCGCCATTGGAGCCGATGATCGTCAGGAACTGGCCTTCCGGCACCTCCAGATCGACGCCTCGAAGCGCGCGCGTCTCAAGCGGCGTTCCCTTGTTGAAGGTGACGTGGATATCCTTGAGCCGGATCATCGCTTGTTTCCTCTACGGAATATCGACCGGACATTGCCGGATTGCTGCAGGATCAATGCGATAATGACGAGCAAAGCCGTGACGAGCTGAACATCCGAGGCCTGAAAGCCGATGAAGTCGGCGTTCAACGCCAGCGCCACCGCCAGACGATAGAGAATGGCGCCGACGATGCAGGCGATCGTCGCCAGAAAGATCGTGCCAGACGGCATGATCGACATGCCGACGATGACGGAAGCCAGTCCGATGATGATGACGCCGATACCCATATAGGCGTCCGCCGCGCCGAAGCTCTGCGCGAAAAGAGCCCCGGCCAGCGCCGTCAGCGCATTGGCGACGCCGACGCCGACGAGCTTCATATTGCCGACATTGACGCCGTTCGCCTCGGCCATGGCCGGATTGGAGCCGGCTGCGCGCATGGATATGCCGTAGCCGGTGGCAAGGAATGCGTCCAGCAACAGTTTGATCAGCAGGATCACTATTCCAAGGAAGATCGGGTTGATGATGTAGCCGGAAATGCCGAAGACGTCCAAATAGGTAAATACCGTATCGACCCTCAACAGTGGCTTGTTCGGCCCGCTCATGATTTTGAGATTGATGGAATAGAGCGATATCGCAACCAGAATGCCGGCAAGAATGTGCAGGATTTTGAACCGGACATTCAAAGATGCGGTGATGAAGCCGGCAACGAAGCCGGCGAGACCCGCACATATCGTCGCGATCCACGGATTCCATCCGGCCGACACCATCAGGGTCGCGGCAACGGCGGCGCCCAGGGGAAAACTTCCCTCGACCGTCAAATCAGGAAAATCGAGGATCCTGAAAGTCAGGAAGGCGCCGAGCGCCACGATTCCGAAAATGAACCCCGTTTCAAGCGTTCCGAGGATTTCATAAAGGGACATGAAGAAAGGCTTTCAAATGGAGAGAACGGCGCACCGAAAGGCGCGCCGCAACATTGCTATTCGATGACCTGGGTCGCCTGGGCCATAACCGATTCCGGGATCGTGACGCCCATGCGTTCAGCCGCGCCCTTGTTGATGACGACCTTGAATTTGTCCAGCACCTTGTAGGCGATGACGGCGTCGATCTCGCCGACCGGCTTGCCTTCAAGCACGTCGGCGGCCATGTTGCCGGCGATCTCGCCGATGCCGACATAGTCAAGACCGACAGACGCGACCGCGCCGCGCTCGACGCCGCCGGTTTCACCGGTGAAGATCGGAAGATCCACGTCTTCACCGATCTTCACGATGGCTTCCAGAGCGGCGACGATCGTCGTGTCGTTCGGGATGTAGATCGCGTCGACTTCGCCGATCAGCTTCTTGGTAGCGAGAATGACTTCGTTCGTGGTCGGGGCCGGCGATTCAACGACCTCGATGCCGCGCGGCGCGCCGAATTCCTTGACCCAGCCGAGGGTGGCGACAGCGTTGTCGAGACCCGGATTGTATATGAAACCGATCTTCTTGAGACCCGGAACGATTTCCTGAAACAGGTCGAGTTGCGGCTCGATGGGTGCAGCGTCCGACACGCCTGTGACGTTTCCGCCCGGCTTTTCCAACTGGGGAATGAGCTTTGCCTTGATCGGATCGGTGACCGTGGAGAAGACGATCGGTATATCGGACGTGGCCGAAATCATCGCCTGGGAGGTCGGCGTGGTGATCGGCATGATGATGTCCGGGTTGTCGCCCACGAACTTCTTGGCGATCTGCTGCTGCGTCGGCATGTTGCCGTTGGCGTTCTGGTAGTCGATCGTGATCGACTCGCCGTCGACATAACCGCGGGCGGCGAGCGCATCGATGATACCTTGCTTCGTGTCTGTCAGCGCCGGCACCTCGACGATGGTCGAGATCGCAATCTTCTTCGTGTCCTGGGCGTATGCGGATGTCGCCGCAACGCCGAGAACGATCGCTGCAACAGCGCTTCTCAGTAGTACTGTCATATTGGTCTCCTGTCTGTTCCGCCCCTGCGGGGATTTTCGTTGATCTTCCGTCAATCTGTCTCTGCACTCTCGACAATATGGTTGACGCCATAGACGAAATAGCGTCTCATAATATGAACGCATATCACATATAGCGGGTTACAGTGCATGAAAGTCAAGACCGAATCTCCGGCGGGCGTCGCTCTTGTCGCCAAGGCCTTCCAGATTCTCGACATGTTCCAAATTGAAAGTCCGGCCTGGTCGCAGGCCGACCTCGTCCGCGCGACCGGCCTCAACCGGTCCACTGTCAATCGACTCGTGCGCTTTCTCGCAAGCCATGGCTATCTCGTTCAGATCGGCTCCTCCGGTCAGCACACGCTGGGACTGGCGGCAATCGAACTCGGCAACCGCGCCAGCGCCGGTTTCAATCTCAGAAAGGTCTGTCAGCCGAGCATGGAGGCTCTCGCAGCGAAAATCAATGAAACCGTTATCCTGAGCGCGCTGGACGCCGCCAATCTCGCCGCCGTCTGTGTAGATCAGATAGAAGGCCGGCAGGAGGGCCTGCGGGTTTTCGAAAGCATCGGATCGCGTTTTCCGCTGCATGCAGGCGCGGCGCCCAAGGCCATACTCGCCTTTCTGCCCGAAGACTTGCAACAGGAGGCGCTGGACAGGGACCTGAAATCCTACACCGATCACACGATCGTCGACCGGAAAGCGATCGAGGAGGCTCTGAAACTGACCCGCGAACGCGGATACGCGATATCGAGCGAAGAAACCTTCGAAGGCACGATGGGTATCGCCGCTCCCATTCTCGGTCCGAACGGAACGGCGGTGGCGAGCCTCGCCGTCGCTCTTCCGATCCCGCGCGCAAAACCCGAAACCTGCAAGATCATCACCGACGAACTGGTGTCGATTGCGGCAGGCGTAACCCGACATATCAACGGAGGCGCAGCATGACCGCCGCTCTTCCCGTTTCGATGGCCGCATGGATATCCGGCGAAACGCCGGGCGCCGAGCATCTGACGTTTTCGACCCGCCCGGCGCCGCGCGCGAAACCGGGAACGATGATCGTGAAAGTCGCGGCGGCGGCGCTGAATTTCTCCGATACTCTGATGATCGACGGGGCCTACCAGGTGCGGCCGCCCCGCCCTTTCATTCCGGGTCAGGAGATCGCCGGGACCGTAGTCGAGGTTTCCGGCGGGAGCGCCTGGAAACCGGGAGACCGCATCGCCAGCAAGGTGTTCTGGGGCGGCTTCTCGGAATTTTCGGCAGTGCGCGAGGACATGGCGATCGCCTTGCCCGACGATGTCGATTTCGTGAGGGGCGCAGCGCTGCCGGTCTCCTACATGACGGCGATGGTCGCGCTTCACGACAGCGTCGACGTCGGACCGCAGGACAGCGTGCTTGTCCACGCCGCAGCCGGCGGGGTTGGCCTGGCCGCCGTCGAGATCGCCCACGCCGCCAGCGCGAAAGTAATCGCGACGGCCGGCAGTTCCGAAAAGCTGAAGCTTGCGAAGGACCACGGCGCCGATATCGGCGTCAATTACCGCGACAAAAACTGGAAGGACGCCGTGAAGGAAGCGACCGACGGCGACGGCGCCACGATTGTCGTCGATCCGGTGGGCGGCGACGTGGCGACCGAAAGCCTGCGCTGCATCGCCCGGCATGGAACGCTCCTGATCGTCGGCTTCGCGTCCGGCAAGATTGCACAGCTTCCATCCAATTACCTGCTTTTGAAAAGCCTGACAGCGCGCGGCGTGTTGTGGGATCACGACCGTGACGGCCCGATGATCGCACGGATGACCAAACGAATTCAGGACCTGTTGCAACAGGGAAAGATCGATCCTGTCGTCCGTTCCGATTTCAAGCTTGAGGATCTACCGCAAGCGCTCGACGCGCTGAGCAACCGCAACTCCGTCGGCAAGCTGGTGCTGACGGTATGAGGATCGGACAATGATCGACAAACCGATCCTGGACGGCATTCGCATTCTCGACCTGACTCGCGTCATGTCGGGACCCTACTGCACGTCGATGCTGGCCGATCTCGGGGCCGAGATCATCAAGATCGAAATGCCGGAAAGCGGCGACGAGGCGCGTCATTTCGGACCTTATAGGGATGGCGAGAGCACCTATTTCATGATGCTCAACCGCGCCAAGAAAAGCGTCACCATCAACATGAAGGATCCGGAAGGCCTCGCGGTCGTGAAGAACCTGATCCCGAAATGCGATGTGATCGTCGAGAATTTCCGGCCGGGCGTCATGGCGAGACTCGGCATGGACGAAGCGTCGGTGCGAGCGCTTAATCCGACGATCGTCTACGCCAGCATTTCCGGCTTCGGCCAGGACAGCCCTTTAAAGAACTGGCCCGCCTTCGACCTGGTGATCCAGGCGATGAGCGGCATGATGAGCACCACCGGACCGAAAGGTGGACCCATGACGGCGGTTGGCGAATCGATCGCCGATGTCTGCACCGGCATGTTCGCGGCCTTCGGGATAGTCGCTGCGCTGTTCGACCGCGAACGCAACGGCAAGGGACGCCATGTCGATGTCGCCATGCTCGATTCCGTCATGGCGATGGAGCTCACCGGACTGTCGCGCCAGCTCTACTCCGGCGATACGCCGAAGCCGGCCGGCAACCGCCATCCGGTGACCTACCCGGTCGACAGCTTTCCGACCACCGGCGACGACATCGTGATGGTGTGTTTTTCGCAGGCGGCTTTCCGGTCGCTGTGCGCGCTGATGGGTGAGCCGAAGCTTGCCGACGATCCGCGATTCAAGACCAACGCCGACCGCAACGAAAACGAAGACGCGCTGCGCGCGCTGATCGCCAACTGGACCCGCAATCAGGAACAGGAAGCGCTGGTGACCCGCCTGCAGGAGGCCGGCATTCCGGCCGGCCCCGTCTGGGATCTGAAGGCCTTGACGGAAAGTGAGCACGCGGTTGCACGCGGCCTCATTGTCGACGGCGCGCACTCGAAATTCGGAAGCGTCCCGCTCGTCCCGCAGCCGGTTCGGTTTTCAGGGACGCCGGGCGTCAAGGATCCGCATGTGCCGATGCTGGGCGAGGACACGGACGACGTCCTGCAAGATGTGCTCGGGCTTGATGACGACGCCATCGCCGCCATGAGAAAAAAGAAAATAATCTGAAGGGTGAGGACATGAACACAAACCTGTCGAACACGCGGGTTGTTCGCGCGCCGAGGGGCGCGGAACTGAACGCCAAGAGCTGGCAGACCGAAGGCCCGCTGCGCCTGCTGATGAACAATCTCGACCCGGAGGTCGCCGAACGGCCCCAGGACCTGGTGGTCTATGGCGGCATTGGCCGGGCGGCGCGGGACTGGAATTCCTTCGACGCGATCGTCCAGCAGCTGAAAGACCTTGAAAGCGACGAGACGCTGCTGGTCCAGTCCGGCAAGCCGGTCGGCGTGCTGCGCACCCACAAGGGCGCGCCGCGGGTGCTGATCGCCAACGGCAATCTCGTGCCGCACTGGGCGACCTGGGAGAAATTCCATGAGCTCGACCGGCTGGGACTGACCATGTTTGGACAGATGACGGCCGGTTCCTGGCTCTATATCGGAAGTCAGGGGATCGTTCAGGGCACCTTCGAGACCTTCTCGGAAATCGGCCGCCGGCATTTTGGCGGCGAGACCGCCGGCAAGCTGGTGATGACCGGCGGGCTTGGCGGCATGGGCGGCGCCCAGCCGCTTGCCGCGACCATGGCCGGCTTCAACGCCATCGTCGCCGAGTGCCAGCCGAGCAAGATCGAATTCCGCCTGCGATCCGGCTATCTCGACACGCAGGCATCGAGCCTTTCGGAAGCACTCGCCATGATCGAAAAGACCAACGCAGACGGCAAGCCGCTGTCCGTCGCGGTGCCCGGCAATGTCATCGACATGCTGGAGGAGACGCAACGCCTTGGCGTTGTGCCGGACGTGCTGACGGACCAGACCTCGGCGCATGATCCGGTCAACGGCTACCTGCCCCATGGCTGGACGCTTGAAAAGTGGGAGAGTATGCGCGAGAGCGACCCCGACACGGTTTCAAAGGCGGCCAAGGATAGCATGGCGCGGCATGTCGGCCTGATGCTCGAATTCGAGGAGAAAGGCTCCATCGTTCTCGAATATGGCAACAACCTGCGGGCCATGGCGCAAGAGGCGGGCGCCGACAACGCATTCGGCTTCCCCGGCTTCGTGGAAGCCTATGTCCGCCCGCTCTTCTGTCGGGGCAAGGGACCGTTCCGCTGGGTGGCGCTCTCGGGCGACCCGGAAGACATCTACAAGACCGATGCGAAGGTGCGCGAACTGATGCCGGACGACGCGTTTCTGCACACCTGGCTCGACAAGGCGCGCAAGCACATCAAGTTCCAGGGCCTGCCGTCCCGCATCTGCTGGGTCGGGCTCGGCGACCGACATCGCCTCGGCCTCGCTTTCAACGAGATGGTGCGCAACGGCGAATTGTCGGCGCCGGTGGTGATCGGCCGCGATCATATGGACAGCGGCTCCGTCGCCAGCCCCAATCGCGAGACCGAAGGCATGAAGGACGGATCGGATGCAATCTCCGACTGGCCCATTCTCAACGCGCTGATGAATGCCGCCAATGGCGCGACCTGGGTGTCGTTCCACCATGGCGGCGGCATGGGCATGGGCTATTCGCAGCACGCCGGCATCGCGCTCGTCGCGGACGGCTCGTCAGACGCCGACGCCATGATCGAACGCACGCTGTGGAACGACCCCGCAAGCGGGGTCATCCGGCACGCTGACGCGGGCTATGAATCGGCGATCGAATGCGCCGAGGAGTTCAAACTGAACATCCCCATGCCGCAGCGTCGAACGCCTTAATCAGCGTTCGCGCAGGGCGTGGGCGATCTGGTCGGTCATCGGCTTGACCAGATAGGACAGGACATTGCGGTCTTCGGTCTTGATGAAAACCTCCACCGGCATGCCGGGAAGCAACGGCTTGTCGCCAAGTCTGGCGATTTCATCTCCGCCGATTGCAAGGCGCATATTGTAGAAACCCTGACCGGTCGTTTCGTCGAAGACCAGATCCGGCGAAATGGTCTGCACCGAAGCTGTAAGCGTCGGCGTGGTGCGCTGGTTGAAGCTCGGGAAACGCAAGGTCGCCTCCTGTCCTGGCGCGAGCTGGTCGATACTGACAGGAGACACCGGCGCTTCGACCACCAGGACGTCCGCGCCAGGCACGATCTGCATGACAGTCTGGCCAGAGCCGATCACGCCGCCCACCGTGTGCATGCCGAGCGCATGCACGTATCCGGATTTCGGCGCGCGCAATTCGTTGCGCGTCAGGCGATCCTCGGCGTCCACCTTCCGCTCTTCCAGCCTGGCGATTTCAGTGCGGACCTGGTCCAGTAGCTCCAGCGTTTCGGCGCGAAAATCCTCGTCAATCCGGATTTCCTGGACGCGGCGCTCGCTGATCGCCTCTTTGGCTTCGGCGATCGCCGCCGTGAGGCCGCCATGATCGCCGAAAAGTTGCGCGCGCGTACGCTGCAACGCCGTTACGCGGCTTTGCTGGACGAGCTGCTGTTGCAGCAGATGCTCGAGGTCGACGAGTTCCTTTTCGACCAGTTCGATTTCCTGCACCTTCGCGGTGAGTTGCGCCTCGAACCCCTCGATCTTCTTGTTGATCTGGTCGATCTGGTCGATCAGTTGGTGTTTGCGGCCCTCACGGCTCTGGCGGCGGGCGTCCATCAGATGGGCCTGATGCTCTTCATGGCGCCAACGCGCTGTTTCCGTCGCGCCGGCCTTGCTTGCGGGAAGGGCGAGATCCGGGAGGCCGTCGCGCTCGGCCTTCAGGCGGAGCTTCTTAGCATGCAGGGAGTCAAGCTGCTGCGTCAGCGAGCAGACCTCGGCGCGGGTGACCGTGTCGTCCAGAACCAGGAGGAGATCGCCGGCCTGAACATAGTCGCCGTCGCGGACATGGATGTCGCGCACGATGCCGCCCTCCTTGTGCTGGATCGTCTTGATCCGGGATTCCACGACCAGCGTTCCGGGCGCCACGACCGCGCCGGAGATCTCGGTGAAGGCAGCCCAGCTTCCCATCCCGATCGTCAGGGCGAGAACGACGACGAAAGCGGCTGTCAGATGACTGCGTATGCTTTTGGTGAATACGCTTGCGGTCTTCATGGTCATTCTCCTGTCTCCTTGACAGCTTCCACCGGCCGGACAAGCTTCTGCCTGGGTCCGAAAGCCGCCACCTGACCGTCTCTCAAGCAAAGGACCTTGTTGCTGACGGCCATGGCGGACGGACGATGGGATACGATGATGACGATCGAACCCTTCTCGCGCAGGGTCTGGATTGCCTCTGTCAGCGCAGCTTCTCCATTGGCGTCGAGATTGGAGTTCGGCTCGTCGAGAATGACGACGAAGGGGTCTCCGAACAGGGCCCTGGCGAGCGCGATGCGCTGCTTCTGGCCGCCCGAGAGCGAATAGCCCGCCGATCCGATGACCGTGTTGTAGCCGTCCGGCAGACCCACGATCAATTCGTGAACGCCGGCGAGACGGGCCGCCTCGACAACGGCCGCCGGATCCGCCTCCCCGTCGAACCGCGCGATATTCGCAGCAACCGTTCCGTCGAACAGCTGGATGTCCTGCGGCAGGTAGCCGATGAAGGCGCCGATCCGGTCATCGGCCCACTGCTCGAGCTCGGCGCCGTCGAAACGCACGTCGCCCGACATGCGCGGGATCGCGCCGGCGATGCCTCGCACCAATGTCGATTTGCCCGATCCGGAGGGGCCGACGACCGCCAATGCGTCGCCTGCCTCGAGATCGAAGGTCGCGGCCTTGACCACGGCCTGGCCGTCCGGACCACAGGTGAAGCGGTCGAGTTTCAGCGACTTGTTGGGCAAGGGCAGCGGAATGAGACCGGACGCTCCCTCATTCTCCCGCAGGATCTTGCGCAACTGGCCGAGGCTTCTGCGCGCCGTCACGAAGACCGGCCAGTTGCCGATCGCCGCTTCCACCGGCGCAAGCGCGCGCGCCGTCATGATGGAGGCCGCGATCATGACCCCTGCGGAGATCTCCTGCTGGATGACGAGCCAGGCGCCGACGGCGAGCATGGCTGACTGAAGCACCATGCGCGTGCTCTTGATCATGGTGGAGAACAGCGACGACCAGTCCGCAGCGTGGCGCTGTTTGTTCAGATAGTCGGTGTTGCTGTCGATCCAGCGGGCCGTCAGCGCGCCGGACATTCCCATGGCCTGGATCGCTTCGGCGTTGCGGCGGGACTCCTCGATGCTGGAGGTGCGCCGACCGGCCGTCTGCATGGCGCTTTTCACCGCCTTGCGCGCAATGAGCTCGTTGATGATGATCAGGGTGAAGATGATCGCCGCGCCGGCAAGGGCGACATAACCCAGCAGGCTGGCGAACAGGAAGACAATCCCCAGATAGAACGGCAGCCAGGGCATGTCGAAGATCGCCGCCGGACCGGATCCGGCGAGGAATGCGCGAATATTGTCGAGATCCTGAACGGGTCTGATCGCCGCGCCTTTTGCGCCGAACCTGACCGGCAGGACTGTCGATGTCCGGAACGCCAGACCCGACAAGCGGTTGTCCACGTCCTGGCTGATCCGGGTGAATATGCGGCTTCTCAATCCGTCGAGCAGCGCCATGAAGCCGAAGAGCGCCAGCACCAGCCCGGATAGGGTGACCAGCGTCGGCACAGAGCCGCTTGCAAGCACCCGGTCATAGATCTGCAGCATGAAGATCGGTCCGGTAAGCATCAGCAGATTGATGACGGCGCTGACGACGGCGACGCCGGTGAAACATGCCCGAAGCGACCGGAAGGCGTCTCCTACCGGATCGACGCTCTTGCCAGTCGGCGCGGCTCGGTCATCCGCGGCCTTCCCTGGATCAGCGTGTTTTGGCTTGGCCGGGGGAACCGACAAGTCCGCATAATTTTCTGCAATGGACATAACAGACGCTCCCGTTCGTCCTTTCATGCCGGCCAGACGGCCGGTCGGATGCGCCGGATATAATGATACCCCTGGTTGAATTCCACGCGGCTTCCATTAAAGATTCTTAATGCGGATCATTTCGGCTCACCGTAAGCGGTCTGAAAGATCGGCTTGTAATCCCGACACCTTGGTCGGCAGAGCCACGAATCCGTTTCGCAACGGCAGCCTGCGACGATCCGGCTCTTCCATATGCGACTAAAGATGCAATTTCAGGTCGAAACATTACCGGCGACTAACCCCTGGATTAAATCTCGTCCATGATGGTGCAAGCGGCATTGATCGAACACATTTCCTGTGTCTAAAGCCAACACCAATGACAGGGCAACTTTGCCCGACATTATTGCGTCACGACAAAGGAGGACGATATTATGTCTGGATATCAATGGGATGAGCACTGGATCGAGCCCGACGACGGGGGAAGGATCAGCACCTGGACGTCACTGAAACTGGGGCATAGCTTCCAGTTCACCAGCAACGGCACGTACCAGATGACAGATACCTATTATGACAACAGCTGGGACGTTGTCCCTGGCGGAACTTTGTCGTTCACCACGAGGCATTACGCCCATTCCACCATCATCGGAACCGACGGCGACGATGTAATCCACGGCAATGACGATTACTCCAAGGAGTATACGATTCCATCAGGCCCCGGAGGTACGAACAAGGAAACCATCAAGCACGACGCCATCGGCGATACAATTTATGGTGGAGAAGGCGACGATATCATTTACGGCTACGGCGGCAACGACTGGCTGGAAGGCGGGTCTGGCAACGATTTCCTTTACGGAGGCGATGGCGCGGACACGCTTATCGGCGGCAGCGGCAACGACTGGCTGTTTACCGGCAGCCTGAAGGACAATGAGGGAGACACGCTGACCGGTGGCGAGGGTTTCGACACTTTCGTCATCGGGGAACTGGAAGGCCCCAGCTACACGCATTTCGACTGGGAATATTGGGGCAATCAGCTTGTAAACGCGTTTACCCAGACAGCTGGTGATATGGGCCTGATAGCGGTCAGCGGGAACAAAGCCTATCGCGGCCTTGTGCCGGTAATGTCGAATTTTATCGCAGCCCTGTCCTCTACCGGAGGGACGACAGTTACCCCCGCCCCTTCCGCCGCTTTCGTCGAGATAACCGATTTCGATCCGACGCGCGACGTCATCATCTTCCCGCTGGACGGAAGCTCCAAGCAGGGCATATTCCTGTCCGAGGACTACAATTTCGTCAGTGATTTCAGTTTCACGCAGGACCTCGACAACACCGCCGACAAGATTTTGACGGTCAAGTTCGATCAGCTTGCAGAGGAACTCGGCCTGGGATCGAACCTTGATACGGCCGAGAAGGCCGCCTTTATCGAGGCGCTGAAGCAGAACGCGATTCTGATCACCCAGGACGGAGTTTACAGGGGCATCAACGGCCCGACGCCCGTCGAGGGATTCGATCCTGAGCTACTGGCCGGAATCGGCAATGGTTCGTACCTGATCCTTGGCGCCCATGGCGGCTTCACCGTCGAAGGCACGGTGTCGGACGATCTCGTCCTCGGAACCCAGTATGGCGATGTCCTTTATGGCTTTACGCCGGACGGCTATGAGGCCAGCAACGACGGCAACGACACATTGCACGGCTTCGGCGGAGACGACGTGTTCTATGGCGGCGGCGGCAACAACTTTCTCTACGGTGGAGAAGGAAGCGACACAGCCTCCTACATATCGGCCAATCGCGGCATCACCGTCGACATGACGGACACATATTCCGACGCCAGCGGCCAGGAGTATTACGAGGTCGTCAACGGCCACGTGTACAAGATGGAACTCAACGGCGTGCTGACCGACGTCATCGGCGTTGACCGCAACTACAGCATCGAGAACATTCGCGGAACCGAGTTCGACGACGACATCCGCGGAGACGCAAATTCGAACATCCTGATGGGCGGCGGCGGCGACGACTACCTGTTCGGCGACGACGGGGCGGACATACTGGCCGGAGGCGAAGGCGACGACACGCTGGAAGGCGGCAAGGGTCGCGACCTGTTCGTTCTGGACGGCGGCGAGAACACGATCGTCGACTTTGAACCCGGCGAAGACCACATCGAGATCGATTACGAAGCTTATGGAATTACCGGTCGCGACGACCTCGTCTATATCGGACCGGACGCCGATGGAAACGGCTATCTGCAGATCGCCGCGACCGGAGAGACGATCGCCATCCTGCAGAACATGACGGGCAAGACCTTCTCCATGGAGGTGGACATTCCAGAAAAGCTGTTCGCCGACGACGACAACGCAAGCAGCCTGACGGGAAGCGAATCGGCAAACTGGCTCTACGCCGGCAGAAGCGGCTTCACCAACCTCACCGGCGGCGACGGCGTCGACACTTTCATTTTGCGCGGCGGCTATGAACACTGGATCATGGATTTCTCGGTCGCCGAAGGCGAAGTCATCCATATCTCGGCAGACACCTACGGGCTTTCCGGGTTCGACGACCTCGTCATCCAGCAGTTCGGCGCGAACCGCTTTTTCGTTTTCGACGCCGAAGGAAACCCCATAACGCTGATCTCAGTCCAGGGATCTCAGGCCACGGCCGAGGACCTGCTGGGTCAGATCTATCTCGACGGGGTCCGCTACAATGACGATGCTGCCGATTCAGTAGAGGCAGGACCAACGCATGCGCTCAACATCTACGGCGTCGATGTTGAAAAGACCTACGCCGGCTATCAGTTCGACCCGGATCTCGACCGGGACGAAGCCATGGCACGATGGGCGGAGTCCGGCGACGACGTCATGACGGGATCATCGGCCGACGAGCTCTTCGTTCCCGGAGCGGGCAACAACACGATCGACGGCGGCGAAGGCAACAACACCGTCTCCTATGCGGACAGCGCCGAAGGCGTCACCGTCTGGCTCGGCATGGCGGCCTACACCGATTCCAGAAGCGCCTCCGACGCGTTGAAGAACATCCAGAACTATATCGGCAGCGATTTCGACGACCGGATCTGGGGCAGCGACCAGGACAACATCATCGTTTCGGGCGCAGGAGACGACTGGCTGAAAGGCGATGGCGGCGTCGATACGTTCTACCTCAATGGCGGCAGTAACGAGATCGCGGACCTCTGTATCGTTGACGGTGAAACGGTCCACATCTCGATGGACGTCTACGGCGTCGACAGTCTTGATGACCTCGAGATCGTCTTCAAGGACGGATCGGACACCGATTTCTACGTGCAAATCGCCGGTTCGTCTTTTGTGATCGCCGACATCACCCAGGTCGGCAACGCCAACTTCAAGATCCAGGACTTCGTGGAACTCTACTAACCGGCAATCAGGAGGCCGAAGCGGCCGAATATTTACTTTGATGATTGCAAGGGCGCAGCAGCCCAGGAGGACAAGATTATGTCTGCCTATGAATGGGATGAACATCTGATCGAACCCGACGACGGGGGCAGGATCAGCACCTGGACGTCATTGGAACTGGGGCGAAGCTTCCAGTTCACCAGCACCGGCACGCACCAGATGACCGATACCTATTATGACAACAGCTGGAACGTTGTCCCTGGCGGAACTTTGTCGTTCACCACGAGGCATTACGCTCATTCCACCATCATCGGAACCGACGGCGACGATGTGATCCACGGCAATGACGATTACTCCAAGGAGTATTCGATCACCTACGGCCCCGGAAACACAAATACGGTCACCATCAGGCATGACGCCATTGGCGACACAATATATGGCGGCGCTGGCGACGACATCATCTACGGTTACGGTGGAGACGACCGGCTGGAAGGCGGGTCGGGCGACGACTTTCTTCATGGCGGCGCCGGCGCCGACATCCTGATTGGGGGCACAGGCAACGACTGGCTGGTCACCGGCAGTCTGAAAAACAACGAGGGCGACACGTTGACCGGAGGCGAGGGTTTCGACACCTTCGTCATCGGAGAGATAGAACAATCCGTCTACAAGGCGTTCGATTGGGGAGAACAGACTTCCGAATTAATGAGCGGCCTGTTCTCCGACATGATCGATTTGGGCGTGGACCTGGGGTTCGGAGACGGCGGAGAACCGCTGAAGGAAATGGCGATGAGGATTGTTGAATTCATCGAAGCCTGTTCGTCCGCAAAAGGCGAAACGACGGCGCCGCCTTCCGCAGCCTTCGTCGAAATCACCGATTTCGATCCGACGCGGGACGTTATCATCTTCCCGCTGGACGGAAGCTCCAAGCAGGGCATATTCCTGTCCGAGGACTACAATTTCGTCAGCGATTTCAGTTTCACGCAGGACCTCGAAAACACCGCCGACAAGATCTTGACGGTCAAGTTCGATGAACTCGCCGAGGAACTTGGGCTTGGATCGAGCCTGGACGAGGCCGAAAAGGCGGCCTTCATCGAGGCGCTGAAGCAGAACGCCATCCTGATCCGGCCGGACGGAGCCTATCTGGGGATAAACGGCTCAAAGAAGATCGAAGGCGTGGATCTGGACAAACTGGCGGAACTGGGAGACGGTTCTTATCTCATTCTCGGCGCCCATGGCGGCTTCACCGTCGAAGGCACGGTGTCCTACGACCTCGTTCTCGGAACCCAGTATGGCGACGTGCTCTACGGCTTTACGCCGGACGGCTACACCGCCAGCGACGACGGCAGCGACACGCTGCACGGTTTCGGCGGAGACGACGTGTTCTATGGCGGCGGCGGCAACAACTTTCTCTATGGAGGAGAAGGAAGCGACACCGCCTCCTATGTCACCGCCAATCGTGGCATTACCGCCGACATGACGATCACCTATACGGACAGCAACGGCGAACAGTACTACGAGGTCGTCAACGGCCACGCCTACAGCGAACAGATTGACGGCGTTGTACGAGAAGTAATCGGCGTCGACCGCAACTACAGCATCGAGAACATCCGCGGCACGGAATACGACGACGATATCCGCGGCGACGAGCAGTCGAACACGCTCATGGGCGGCGCCGGCGACGACACCCTCTACGGAGCCGGAGGCGCCGATGTGCTTGTCGGCGGGGCCGGCGACGACACGCTGGAAGGCGGCGAAGGACGCGACCTGTTCATCCTGGACGGCGGCGAGAACACCATCGTCGATTTCGAACCGGGCGACGATCATATCGAGGTCGACTACGAAGCCTACGGCATTACCGGTCGCGACGATCTCGTCTATGTCGGACCGGACGCCAATGGAATCGGCTATCTGAGGATCGCCGCGACCGGCGAGACCATCGCCGTCCTGCAAAACATGAAAGGCAAGACCTTCTCCATTGAGGCGGACATTCCAACCAAGTTCTTTGCCGACGACGACAAGGGCGGCACAGTGACGGGAGACGATACAGCCAACTGGCTCTATGCGGGCAGGAGCGGCTACAGCAACCTCGTCGGCGCAGACGGCGCCGACAGCTTCCTGCTGCGCGGCGGCTATGAACACTGGATCATGGATTTCTCGATTACTGAGGGAGAAGTGATCCATATCTCCGGCGACGCATACGGACTTTCCGGGTTCGACGATCTCGTCATCGAGCAGGTCGGCGGCAACCGGTTCTTCATATTCGACGGCCAGACCGGAAACGTCATCACCCTGGTCACCGTCCAGGAGGACTACTGGACCATCGATGAGCTTCTGCAGCGGATCACGATCGACGGAGAAGGCGTGGACGGATCCGTCACGGCCGGCGACGGCGTCGTGAACCCTTACGGGATGTTCGGGATCGATGTCGGCAAGATCCACGAAGGTTATGACTTCGACCCGGACCTCTGCCAAAAAGACGCCATGGCCCGGTGGGCGGAGTCCGGCGACGACGTCATGACGGGCTCGGCGGCCAACGAGCTCTACGCGCCGGGAGCGGGAAACAACACGATCGACGGCGGCGAAGGCAACAACACGGTTACCTATGCGGACAGCGCCGAAGGCGTCACCATATGGCTCGGCATGGCGGCCTACACGGATTCCAGAAGCGCCTCCGACGAATTGAAAAACATTCAGAACTATATCGGCAGCGATTTCGACGACCGGATCTGGGGCAGCGACCAGGACAATATCATCGTGTCGGGCGCCGGAGACGACTGGCTGAAAGGCGATGGCGGCGTCGACACGTTCTACCTGAATGGTGGCAGCAACGAGATCGCCGATTTCTGCATCGTTGACGGTGAAATGATCCACATTTCGAAGGAAATCTACAAGATCAACTGCCTTGACGACCTCGAGATCGTCTTCAAGGACGGATCTGACACCGATTTCTATGTGCAAATCGCCAAGTCATGCTTCGTCATCGCCGACATCACCCAGATCGGCGACGCCAACTTCAAGATCCAGGACTTTGTGGAGCTGTACTGATAAAGGCGGCTCTCAAATCGCCTTGCTATTCGATTTCCAGGGTATCGAGTTTGACGCCCGCTTCCCTGAGCATGATTTCGGAAACGTCGAAACTGTGATCGAGCGCCCCGTCGAATTCGGGCTTGGCGGGGCAACACACCCTGGAAATACCCGACTGTATGATCGAACGGGCGCAATCCGAACAGGGAAACCGGTTCACATAGATCGTGCAGCCGCCAACCGGAACGCCAGCCCTCGCCGCATTGTAGATCGCGTTGCGCTCGGCGTGTTCGAACCAGAAGAACTTTTCGCCGCTGGCCCGATCGAAGCGGCTGTCGTCATCGTCTTTCACGCCGCGGGGCAAACCGTTGTAACCAGTCGATCGGATCTCGAGCGCAGGCCCGACGATCACCGCTCCGACCTTGAAATCTCGGTCTTCGGTCCATTGAGAAATGTGATTGCTGAGGGCGAGAAACCTCTGATCCCACAGCTTCTGCTTTTCCGCACTGACTTCCACGCCAAACTCCGAGTCTCAATTCGAGACTGGACCATACGGACCCCATGCTGGAAGCGCAATCTGGCCCAAACAAAAACGGCCCGGAAAATTCCGGGCCGCCAAAATCCGGTATCCGTTTGCCTAGACCGTCACGCTTCCAGCCGCCTTCGGGCCGGCAATCAGCCAGACGATGAAGCCGACGATCGGGAAGAAGATGATGCCAAGTATCCACAACACCTTGGCGCCCGTGGCGGCGCCGCTCTGGACGACCTTGATGATCGCATAGATGTCGAGAATGAAGATCAGAATGCCGAACAGATATTCCATTGATAACTCCGTTGGTGGTTGCCGCTGACAGAAACAAAACCGTCAAGCGCGGTAGAAGTTCCGAAATTTTGCGTGGCGGGCCGCAAAGTGCGCCCGCGCTTCGTCTTCTTCACGCATATTCATGATCGCCGCGCTCATCGTGCCGAGAAACATCCCGCCGACAAGAATTGCGAGTAAACTCATTGCAGTAACCATCTCTATCTCCGTTTGTTCAGCCCTCGGCGCCGGTCCGCGTTACGCGGTTCCTGGCGACCGGGATGCTGTCGATGTCGGAAGGCCGGATGACCACCTGCAGGTCGTCCACGCGAAGCACGCGCTCGGCGTCGACGCTGAAGGTCACCTGAACGGTTTCGTCTGTGTGGAATTCGGCGACCTCGATTGTTTCGATTTCGCCCTGATCATCGACTGGAGCGTCCAGCACGTAACCAAGCGGGGTTCCCTTTTCAGACACGACAGTCAATCCAAGAACCGAATCGTTTGCCGGATGCGCTTTATCGTCAGCCGCCAATGCGGCCGCCGGCGTCAGCGCGACGCCTGCGGAAATGAACAGTGCTTTCATGGCTTTCAGGTGCGCCATCATGAGCCTCCTTTGATGGACTGTTAACGCTGATCGCCTGGATTGGTTTCATCGCGGATGGACGAAGGGAGAGCGCGGCACCCTGCAAAAGCCCAGATTTCAGGAACTTTTCGGCGCGCCGCGGTTTATCACGTCACAGCCTGCAAGGAGGTCTGTCATGACGGATATCACTGGAACGGTTGAAAAGAAAAAGGCCGTAAAGAGACGGGATCCGTGCGATCCTGAATCAATCGAGAACATGTCTCGAATCAAGAGGGCGTCGGGCAACTACTGGCGCATCATGGCGTCGATTGGCGCCGCCTGCGCAGTTCTTGTTACCTTGATCATCATCCTGTAACGCCCGCTATGTTGCGAGCCCCTCGTCAATACTGTCGAGGGGCTCGCATGCTGACGTCAGTCAGGGATGTCGGTCAGCTTCAGTTCGCTGATGGCAAGCGCGAAATTCAGACCCGTCTGAGCCGATACGCTCACCGGCTGCAAGGCGATGCTCTTCTCAAGCCCGCCGACAAGCACATTGGCGCCAAGTCCCGCGCCGACGGTCGCCTCGGCGCTCACGCCGCCATATTCGCCGGCAAGCGCGCCGGGAGGCGTGTTTTCACCAGTCGGAGCGAAAACAACCCAGCTGATCAGAGCCTTGTTGGTCTTGCCGATGTCGAGACCGTATTTCGTGATCGAGCCGGTGTAGGTGTCGACCGGGCGGCTGCCGTCGATGGACTTGAACGTGCAGGTAAGTTCCTTTGTCGACTTGAAGATAAAGCCCTTTCCGCCGCTGACCGTGCAGTCGAGGGCGCCGATTTCCACGTTGTCCGCCTTCGCGGCAGTGACGAAAGGCAGGCCCAGCACTGCTGCAACCGCAGCCGTTTTCATGATATTCGATATGGTCATATTCTACTCCGATATGTGATTTCCGGTCCCCGTCGGGGATCCGGTCGGTACGTACGAAACGGACCGTCAGGAATCGCCATATTCCTTCGGCGCGGCGACATCAAGAAGATCTCCCTTCAAACGGGAATCGCGCTCTTCCTCCACCCGCCGTTCGAGATCGTGATCGGCGCTGGTGTTTTTCGGCGTGGCCGATTCGGCCTTTGCGCGTTCGATTACCTTCCTCTCCGCCGTGTCCGTGTCCGTCGATGTCAGGCGCTGCAGCTCGCCGCCCTCAACACCACCGTCAACGCGCAGCCTGTATGTCGGTTCCGGCAGTTCGAATCCATTTGCCTCCAGCGCCCGTTTGACGAGGCGCATGGCTTCAGACCTGGCTTTGAGAAAGTCGGTTTTCATCTGGTTGATCCAGCCGGTGAAGCACAAGACAACCGTGGAGTCGCCGAAATCATCGATCCATCCATCCGCGACGGGGTCGTCGAGGACGAAGTCGAGATCCCTGATCGTGCGTTCCCCGGTCTCAAGCGCCTTGTCGATATCGCAATCGGGACCGACTCCGATCTTGAAGATGAACCGGCGATCCGGATTGGTCGAATAATTGACGATATTGCCCTTGAAGACCGTGGAATTGGGGATGCGGATGTGGTTGCCATCCGGCTCCATCAATATGGTGGCGCGGGATGTAAGACTGATGACGAGGCCCTCATAGCCTTCGATCGCAATGAAATCCTTGGGTCGGAACGGCTGCCTGACGCTGAGCAGAATACTGGCGATGTAGTTTTCCACCGTGTCGCGCACGGCGAAGCCAACCGCCAGACCTATGATGCCGGCTGCGCCGAGGATCGTGCCCAGCAGCGCGGTCGCTCCCAGAATGTCCAGCGCAAGGACAGCGCCGATCACGAAGAAGACGATGCGGACAAGCTGTCTTATGAGATTGGCGATGAAAGCATTGGGCGCAATGCGGTTCCACGGCCACTCCCAGTAGGCGATGAGAACGCCGACGCCGGTGACGACGGCCCAGAAAAGCAGGGCGACGAGGAACAGCGGAAAATAGTTGATCGACTGGAAAAGCCGCGTCTCCAGACGATCATAGACCGGCACCAGCCTCTCGGATACCGATGTTTCCTCCTCGATTTCATTGGTGACTGCGACAACGCCTTCGACGCGTGACGCCAACGCTTCCGCCTGCGTCGCCACCTGCAGTTCCGCGACCTTTCCGGTCAATCGCACCACGCCGGCCCGCACGGAAACAGCAACATCCTGCAAACCCGCGATTTCGTGATAAATCCGGCGAATTCGGTCTTCGATTTCGGTGTCGCCGATGGCGTCGTCCCCGGCCGCGATCGCCGCCTGGGCGTTTTGGCCCTGCGCGGCCTCTGTGTGCGTTGCGCCGAAAAGCAGTCCCGAAGCAAACATCGCCAGGATCAAATACAAGCAAGAGCGGCGCACTTTTATTCTCCTTTTACCAACGGACATGCAATCGGCGTCTCCATTGACCTACAAAATATTGCAGTCGGAGGCGAGACTTTTGCATTTCCCTGCGATAAGCGCGTAGAAATGACGCGAGCCCGCCGCGCCTGCATTTCGCGATGGTTGCGGACGGCGCTGACAAACCGGAATCGCCATTATGTTGATGCGCCGCAGGGAACTGGGTTCGGGGGTAAAAGGAGCCGTCATTGCGGTCCTCTTCGCCGTGCTCTGGATATTTGCCCCCGCCAGCATCACGGATCGCTTCAACTACGCCGTCACCGACACGATCGCATCCCTGAGGCCGCCCCCGGACACCGATCGCGTGCTCGTTGTCGATATTGACAGCGCAAGCCTTGAGGAAATCGGCGGGCGGCGGATTTCACGCGCACGCTTCGCTGACCTGATTGAAACAATCGGAGAATCGGGAGCGTCGGCGATCGGCCTCGACCTTATCCTCGGCGAGCCATGCGATCCCTCCGATCCGGATGTACAGCGTCTGACGCAGGCGCTTCGGGAAACGCCCGTGTCGATGGGTTTTCTGCTGTCTGACAAAGCCGGCGGAGCGCCGCCAGCCGCAAACACGTTGGTTCTGGAGAGAAATCTCGAAGTGCCTGACTTGTGGATCGCCAATAGCGCCGATGCGTCATGCAGCGTCTATCTCGACGCAGCCGCCGGCAGTTCGACGCTTTCGCTGACGGGCGGCTTCGATGGACGAATTCGATCTGTGCCCGTGGCTGTCGGCATCGCAGGCGCCGGATACGCCTCGCTGCCAGTCGACATGCTTCGGCTGACGTTGCCGCCGACCGCGATTTTCCTGCTCGGGAATCCAAACGAAATCAGGCTCGGCGACCGTCATGCGCGGATCGACAGGAGCGGCAGCTTGCGGCCCCGGTTCGCAACAGGACAACAGCGCAGAGACCGCACGGTTTCGGCCGTGGACGTGCTGAACGGCGCAGTCGACAGCGACCGGTTCAGCGACCGGATCGTTTTCATCGGATCCAGCGCGCCGGAACTCGGAGGCCTGCGTCCCGTACCCGGCGATCCCCTGATGCCCTCGGTCCAGATTCACGCCGACGCCGTCACCAGCATCATGACAGGATCGAGCCTCTATGTTCCCGGCTGGGCGAATGCAGCAACGCTGTTTATCGCAATCGCGCTCGGTGTTGTGATGGCGTTTTGCTGTTCCACGGTGCGACCGATCGCTGTGCCCGCCGTGGTCGTGCTGCTGATCGCCATCTGGATCGCAGCCTGCGCCTTCCTTTTTCACATATTCAGCATCATCGTTTGGCCAACACTGCCGCTTGTTACCGTAATCGCCGGTTCGGTCGCCGGCGCGGCCTTCGAATACTCGGCTGTTCGGGCCGCCGAAACCCTTATCCGCAACAGGTTTGAACAACGCATGCCCGCAGCGCTCGTGTCCAAGCTCGTCAACGAGCCCGATTTGCTGAAGCTGCGGGGAGAACGGCGCCTGGCGACGTCGCTCATCAGCGATCTTGAAGACTTCTCCGGTTTTTCGGAGCGTACGACGCCGGAGCAGCTTATCGACATACTCGACCGTTACTTCGCCGGACTGACAAGGATCATTATCGCCCATGGCGGCATGGTCGACAAAACAACGGGCGACGGCGTTCACGCCATATTCAATGCGCCGCTCGAGCTTGAGCGGCACGCCGACGCCGCGCTTGATTGCGCGACGCAAATCATCAGCTTCTCCGAACGCTTCCGGAAAATGTCGCCGGCGATCGATCATGGCCTTGGCCGAACCCGCATCGGCATCGAATCCGGCGAAGTGGTGCTTGGAGACGTCGGCGACGCCGACCGGGTCGACTATGCGGCATTCGGCTCATCCATCAACATGGCGGCGCGGCTGGAACAGGCGAACAAGACGTTCAAAACCTCGATCCTGGTGGGCGAAACGGCGCGCTCCCTCATGCCCGAACGCAACCTGATCGATCTCGGCGAGACCGAGCTGCGCGGCATCGGCGCCATGCATGTGTTTACGCCTTCCGGCGGGGAAAAGCGGCCGCCGTCGCCGGATCAGAGCCCGACGCTGGCGTAAACCTCGTCAATGCGTCCCTGACCCCATTGCACGACGTCTTCCGGCGGAGCGCCGGGCTCGGGTATGTTTACTCCATCGCCGGGCCCGAGCGTGACGGTTTCGCCGCCGGCTGCGACGGCGACAGCGCCGCGCTCCACGAACACTGCAAAGACGCCCCGGTTGGGACCGGCGAAGAACCGCGTGCCGCGCACGCCGAGTTGGCCGAACACCGTCCGGATCAACACATCGGATTTCGGCTCGTCTGCCGGCCTGTCAAAGAACATCGCGCCCTGCATCAGGTCGAATCTGCCGCGCATGTTCATGACAAAAGAATCGATCAGGAGCTCCGCGCTCTCGCCGAGCCTTATCGTGGTGCGCCGCCCGAGCAACAGTTCAACGATGGTGCGGATATCCGTCTTCACAAGATCTCCGATTTCGAGTTCGGACCCCTTTTCCAGCGCCACATCAAGAGAGTTGCGCACGGCCGTCGCGCGGCCGCTTATCAGGCCGACCTTTCCGACGGGACCTTCAGCGCGGGCGACTCCGGGCAACATCAGCGAACCTGCGACGCCCGCCAACGCGGCGAGCACGCGTCGCCGCTCTTCAAGGAAAATCCTCATGTTCGGTTGCATTTGCTCGCCCCGAGTGGTGTTGATCTTCATGCTTGTGCACAAGTAGATACATCTGACTGTATTACTGCGCCAGATGTTGAATATGTGGCGAGGATCACAGTCTGTGAGCATCACGAAGGGGAAGCGAAGTGGAACTGCCGAAAAATACGTTCAAACACGCCATCGCAGCAGGCAAGCAGCAGATCGGTCTCTGGTGCACCCTGCCGTCGGCCTATACGGCTGAAGCCCTTGCGACATGCGGCTTCGACTGGATGCTGTTCGATACGGAACATTCGCCCGCCGATCCGATAACCGTACTCGACCAGTTGCAGGCCGTTGCGCCCTACCCTGTTTCTCCGCTGGTTCGCGTGGCCAGCAACGACGCCGTTCTGATCAAGCGGATCCTCGACGTCGGCGCCCAGTCGCTGCTCGTGCCCTATGTCCAGAACCGGGAGGAAGCCGAACAGGCAGTCGCAGCCGTGCGCTACCCGCCCGCCGGCATTCGCGGCGTCGCCGGCTCCACCCGCGCCACCCGTTTTGGCAAGATCAGGAATTACGCCAAACTGGCGGCTGACGAACTGTGCCTGATCGTGCAGGTCGAAACCCGGTCGGCGCTCGACGAAATCGAGGCGATCGCAGCGCTGGACGGGATCGACGGCATCTTCATTGGCCCGGCGGATCTCGCCGCCAGCATGGGCTTTCCCGGCGAACACGGACACCCCGAGGTCGTCGCCGCAGTGGAAGACGCCATCACACGAATTCGCAAGGCCGGCAAACCCGCAGGCATCCTGACGCTCGACAGGAATTTCGCGAAACGATGCATCGAAATCGGCACGGTGTTCACGGCCGTCGATGTCGATGCGAGCCTGCTTGTGCGCCAGGCGAGCGCTGTCGCGGAAGAGTTTTCAGGAACCTGAAGCACGACCGCGCAAAAGCATAAACGAGGCCAGCACGACAAGCGCCAGGCTGACTGCGGTGACGGAAAACACTGGCGCTGAAAACCCGCCCGTCCAGTTGGACAGGACGCCCATCGTCACGGGGCCGAGCACGCCGCCCAATTCGGCGGCGACGAAGAACATGCCGCCTGCGAGCCCCAGTCGGCGCCTTGGCACGTTGGGCGAGGACATCAGCACCAGCATCACCACGGCCATCAGAGCGCCACGGCCGACGCCGAACAGGATCAGGGCCGCAAACAGCGGCGCGCTTGTCGACGCCTGCAGAAGCAGGCTCGACAACAGTACGGATATGAACAGTCCGAGCAGCAAGGGAACGCGTCGTTCCGGCGTGGCGAAGCGCGGAATGAGCAGCGAGCCCGCAATGCCGACGATTGTCGGAATGGACGACCAGAACCCGGCCTCGGCCGCGGATTGTCCCTTGAAGCGGAGCATTTCAGGCAGCCAGTTGTTGATGCCGTGATTGATGAAGAACACCCCGATCGCCATCAGGAGCACAATCCTGACGATGGGCACGGACAGGATCTCGGAAACCGCGCGGAAACTGAACTGAACCCCCTCGGAATGCAGCTTCGAATCGCCTGCGTTGGGATGGCTGGCGATGGCGAGCCACAGGATGGAAATGACGAAGGCGACAGCGGCGTAGACGAACATCACGGTCCGCCAGTCTCCGTTGGAAAGCGGCAACACGAGGCTGTTGGTCGCGGCCAGCGCAACGGCGTTTCCGAGCGCCGGTCCGGTAATATAGAGTCCCATGGCGGCGCCGCGGGTCTTGTCGTCGAACCAGAGCGAGATGAGTTTCGGCGCGCCGATCGAGATCAGCGGCCCGCCGACGCCAAAAACGCCGACAGCCAGAAACATGGTCAGATCGGACTGGGCGACGCCGCGCAAGACGCCGGATAGACCGATAATGATGCAGCCGATGAACATGGTCAGGCGCGGAGACATCGTATCCAGCAAGGCCCCGCACGGAATGGCGGCTGCGATGTAGACCAGCGGCCAGGCGCCGAGGATCGTTCCGATCGTCGCATAATCGATGTCGAGATCCAGCGCGATGCGGGACAGCAGCGGCGCCATGGACGCTGCGATCAGCCCGAAGCAGAAGTAGATGAGCCAAATGCCGCCCAGCAGAACCCAGCGATAGCCCCTGGTCGGCATGGCGGCGGACGCGATGTCGTTCATGCGCGCTGCGCAGCTACGCGGCCTGTCAGGCGAGTGGTTTTCAATCTATGCATATGCAGGAGCCAGAGGCGCGGCGAAAGGAATTTCCGACTTTAGCAGGTTTTCGGCGGTCAGGCGAAGATGGCTCGCCATCAACTGCTTGGCCTTATCCACATCACGCTCCAGAACGGCGTCGACAATGGCTCGGTGCTCGGCGGCGACATCCCTGTCGGTATTTCCGAAGGGGCCGGACAGTCGCCGATAACGCTCGGACTGGACGTAGAGTTGCCGGCGCAGTTTCAACCAACAATCATTCGCGCATCCCGACGTCAACTCGTCGTGAAATTTTTCGTGACAACGATGCCATTCAACTTCGCGGTCTTCCGTTGCAATGGCGACGACTTCAAGCTTCGTTAACTGGTGCGCAATCGAAAGCACACGTCCTTCCCAGGCGATGTCGCCATTCCTCATCGAGGATTCCAGGCATATCTGTTCGATGATTACGCGCGCATCGGTCAGATCCGTCAGTTCCTTGCGTGAAATCAGCGACGCCATGAAACCTTTCTGCGGCTCTGCCGTCACCAGCCCCTCCGAGGTAAGCCTCGCCAGCGCTTCCCGCACGGCGCCGATACTCGCTTCAAATTCCTTCTTCAAAGAATCGATCCGCAGTTTTTCACCCGGTTTGTAACGCGCGGTCACAATGGCCATGCGAATACGTTCATAGGTCAGGGCGGTCAGGCTTTTATGGGCTGTCGGCACTTCCAAGGGTTTCTGCTTTCCAGTGATTCATGATCACCAAAAATGTTTTTTTATTGACAATTTCTTTTTTTCATTCTTACAGGTTTACTATTCAAGTAATAGGCGACGGGAACCATCAAGTAATACACTTTATAAGTTTTTAATATATTTACACACTCGGATAGGTGGTGACCAGTGCGAATTCTTGAGGTCCGCGTTCTATTGGCCCGCATCACCGCTTTCAGCATAATTGAAGCAATTGTCGCCTGTAACGTTCTGGACCAGGCGGTTTCGGTACGGTCTTCGTGATCGCTGAAAAGCCCCACCGCGGTCCGACCGGAAGGTAAGTAGGTGACTGCAAAGCAATATGATGTGGTCGTTACCGGAGCGGGACCCGTGGGACTGGCGCTCGCAACGGAACTGACATCGCGCGGACACACCGTCTGCGTCATAGAACAGAACGAGCAGACCGGCAAAGAGACTCGCGCTAGAATCGCTGATGTGCGCACCATGGCGCATGTGCGGCGATGGGGGCTTTCCGGCCTGATGCGGTGGCGATCTCCCTTCACGACAGACTTCCCGCGTCGCGTCCGATATGCGACCAGGCTTTTCGGCAAAGACATTTGCTTTTTCGACAATGCTTTCTGCTCGTCGCCAATTCGTGATGACCGTTTCCCGGAACGCGCGGATTTTATCCCCCAGAATTCCATTGAAGGCGTCCTGCTCGACAATCTGCTCGAGAAGTCCGTGGCCGACGTCAGATTCCGGCATCGGCTTGAGAATTTCCGGCAGGCTGAGAACAGCGGCGTCACGATTTCAGCGCGCAATCTGGATACCAATGAAGTCCTGGCTCTCGATGCGCGTTTTCTTGTAGGAACCGACGGCGCGGACAGTACAGTGCGCAAGAGACTCGGCGTCCAGATGACCGGGGCGAGTTCAATTGTCTCATTTACCACCCTGTTCCTGCGCATTCCCGGACTGAACAATGGCCTCGACGACAGGCAGGCGCTGTTTCACTTGCTCGTCAACCCGGACGCCCCGTGCATCATGGGCCCTATGGACACCAATGACGCCTGGTTCTGGGGCATGTCAGTCCCCGAAGAAAAGGCAATCGACGACGAGGCTATGCTGGACCTTGTCGGGAAATCGATAGGGCGCGACTACTCTGTCGAAATTCTGGAACGCGACGACTGGGCCGTTCACGAATTGCTGGCCGAACGCTACAGCGTTGGCGATGTCTTTCTCGCGGGAGACGCCTGTCACCAGCATGCGCCGTTCGGCGGCCACAAAATGAATCTCGGCATCGGCGACGCCGTCGATCTCGGATGGAAAATTTCAGGCGTGCTCGAAGGATGGGCGAACAGAACGCTTCTTGACAGTTACGAGACCGAACGAAAGCCGTTGCATCAAAAGGTGCTCGAAACCTCGACCGAACATGTCGGCGCGCTGAGCGAACGGTTCCTGTCGCCAGATCTCGAAGAAGACACGCAGGAAGGCGCGTCACGGCGCCGTGAGACTGCTGAAGCCGTGAGACAGTTGAAAACGCCAGAATTCTACTCGCTTGGCGTTGTTCTCGGCTATCGCTATGAATCGCCTGTGATACTTTCCGAGAAGGGTGACAAACCGCCTGCCTTCTCAGTAACCCAATACAGACCATCAACTTGCCCCGGGTCTTTGGCGCCCCATGAGTGGTTGTCAGATGGATCGTCGCTCTACGATCATTTCGGCAAGGGGTTCACGCTCCTGCGACTGGACCAGCCCCTGGAGGAACAGGAGCAACATCTGATGGAAGCGGCAAGGGACGTCGGCATGCCCCTCACCATTTATGCACCCGAAAGTCTGAGCGTCAGCGTGCTCTACCGGACGCGATACGCGCTCGTCCGTCCGGACCAGCACATCGCCTGGCGGGGCGAATCCATACAATCGCCGGAAGCGCTGATCGACGGCGCGCGCGGGGCTCGAACCATACCGCACCGAATAGCCGTGTAGTTTCGATGGAGTGACCATAACGCCTTACGTCGCACCCTGGCGCCGCCAATTCTGCGTAAGACCCTAAAAGACAAGTGCAAATTCTCCAAGGCAACCTATATTGAAAGTCGTGGGCACTCGTTGAGCGGAGATCTTCATGACTCAGGACGCATCGCGCCCGGTTCTGGTAACCGGCGCCACCGGTTACCTGGCCGGCTGGATAGTCAGACGCCTGCTTGAAGAAGGCTTTACGGTCCACGCCGCCGTTCGCGACCCGGACAACGAGGCAAAGACCAGCCATTTGAAAGCGATGGAAGCGGATCTGCCTGGCGCACTGGTTTTGTTCAAGGCGGATCTCCTCGAGGAAGGCAGTTACGGTCCCGCGATGGACAATTGCCACATTGTCTTCCACACTGCATCACCCTTCACTCTTGACGTAAAAGACCCGCAGCGCGATCTCGTTGACCCCGCAGTCAAGGGCACGAATAACGTCCTTCAGACAGCCAATCGCACAGAATCGGTCGAACGGGTCGTGCTGACCAGTTCCTGCGCCGCAATATACGGAGACAACGCCGATGTCGCCAAAGCCCCGGGAGGCGTTCTGACGGAGGCAGTCTGGAACCGGTCCTCTTCCCTGGATCACCAGAGCTACTCATTCTCGAAAGTGGAGGCCGAAACGGCCGCGTGGAAAATCGCCGAAGCGCAGGATCGCTGGCGGCTTGTCACGATCAATCCGGCGCTCATCGTCGGCCCCGGAACAGCAGACACGCAGACTTCCGAGTCCTTCAACCTGATGCGGCAATTGGGAGGCGGAACGATGAAGGCTGGCGCTCCTGGCTATGAGATCGGACTTGTGGATGTGCGCGATGTCGCCGAGGCCCATCTGAAAGGCGCGTTGCTGCCCGAGGCTGAAGGCCGTCATATTGTCTATGCGGACCATCACAGCCTGCTGGAGCTCGCCAAAATGCTGCGTGAAGAATTCGGCGATGGCTGGCCTTTCCCGACCCGGGAACTGCCGAAATGGCTGGTCTGGCTTTTGGGCCCGATAACCAACAAGGCCATCACCCGCAAGATGGTGGCGCTGAATATGGGTTATCCATGGCGTGCGGACAACAGCAAGTCAAAGGAGGCGCTTGGCATGAAATACCGTTCGATAAGGTCTTCAGTCACCGACATGTTTCGACAGATGATCGAAACTGGAGCAGTCAAGAAGGGGGATTGAACCTTTCCTATCGCGCAGGCATATGTTGCCATGGTTCTGAGGCCGACAGGCAAACGGAAGGGTCGACTGGAGGATGTCTGACCGGAAAGACAATGCGCTGGCAAATCCCGATTCCGGCGTAAAACGCGGCAAGGCGGCGCGACGGAAAGATCAGTGGGACGGCCGGCTCTCGATCACCGTGACGCTGGCGAGCGCAATCAGCGTGCTTGTTCTGATTTCCGTCGGCAGCGTGCTTTTTGTCGGCGTGTGGCTGGCGCAAAGAAACACGATCGATCTGCTGAGCGCCAATGTGAACCAGAACATCGCCTATTCCGTCAATCGCGTTCGCGACCATTTGCGGCCAGCCGAATATCAGGCCGAATTCATCGCCAACCAGATCGTGCGCGGCGATGTCGATCCGCACGATGTCGACACGTTCGGGACTTTGCTGACCGGCGCCCTTGCAGCGACGCCGCAAATCAACGCGATCTCCTACGTGGACGCCGATTTCCAGTCAATCCAGGCGCAACGACTGCCAGACGCCAGCGTCAATATCCGGACGGGGGATGTCTCGGACGACCAGCAAATACGTGAAGGTTGGAACAAGTTTACCAACAAACCGCAATGGTCTCCGCCAATCTATCGGGAAGGACCGGATAGCACCTTCATCAACATGGCCTACCCCGTGCACCGTGACGGAAAACTCGTCGGCGTGGTGGCGGCCGCCGTTTCCATTCCCGAACTCTCGTCCTTCGTTCAGTCCACGGACACGGGCGATCCCACGCAGCGCTTCATTCTTTACGGGCGCGACCACGTGCTCGCGCATCCCGATCTGCTTGGCCCCTATCCCGGCCGAACGGTGGACAACCCGCTGCCCCCAGTGGAAAATTTCAGCGACAATATCCTTGGCTCCATCTGGAGAGACGTCGACCGCTATGAACTTGAGCTGGCGCTCGCAGAAGGCAATCAGGGCCACGCGCTTGATATCGGCGGCGATCAATATGTCTACGTCTATCAAACGCTCGACGGTTACGGCGACGAACCTCTGCTCGTCGGCGCTTACGTCAATACGTCCGACAGGGGAGACGAGATTCGCCGGTTGATCATCTCCGGCTATGTCGGCGTCGGCGCGCTGCTGATCGCACTGATCGCCGCCGTATTGCTGGGCCGTCGCATCGCCAGACCGATTGTCAATTTCTCGCATGCCGCAGGCCGCATTCGAGATCTGGAAATCAATCAGATCAGCGACCTGCCAGGCAGCATTTTCAGGGAGATCGACAACCAGTCGAAAGCCTTCAACGCCATGCTGCATGCGCTGCGCTGGTTCGAGCTTTACGTTCCGCGCAAGATCGTGGAACGATTGATCAAGCGCGACGAAGCCGGGGCAACCGCAACCACGGAGCAGGAAATAACGGTTCTCTTCACCGACATCGCCGGGTTCTCGACTGCTTCGCAAGACATGACGGCGCCCGAAGTGGCTGCGCTGGTCAATCGTCACTTTGAAATTCTCGGAGCATGCATCGACGCCGAAGAAGGCACCATCGACAAATATATGGGCGATTCGGTAATGGCCTTTTGGGGCGCGCCCGATCCGCAGCCGGATTCCGCCCGGCGGGCCTGCCGCGCCGCGCTCGCCATGGCAGAGGCGGTGAAGAAGGAGAACGATGAACGCAGACGCCGCAACGAGACGCCGGTGCGTATACGCATCGGCATCCATACCGGCAACGCGACCGTCGGGAATATCGGAGCGCCGGGCCGGATAAATTACACGATTATCGGAGACACGGTGAATATCGGCCAGCGGCTGGAGCAGCTGGGCAAGGTTGTCTATCCGCCGGACACCGAAGTCGCGATCCTGATCAGCGGATCAACCGCTGCGACGCTTGGACCGGAATTCGAGACGATCGCCGCCGGAGCCCATACTCTGAAAGGCAGAACCGGCGATTTCGAGGTTTTCAGATTGATATGAGCGTCACGGCAGATTGCCGAGGCATTTCAGGAGAAGCGCGTAGTAGGCGTCGGCGTCACCATTGCGGACATAAAAGACGTTTCTCCCGCGATCTGTGATTTGCCACCAGTCGGCGACAGTCATGCCGCGGGTGAGTTCGCTGCCGGTTTCGACGGTTACGTTGATCTGGCGTCCTTCGAACATATCCGGCTGCAGCATGAAGGCCGGCACGCAAGGGCCGTGCAGCGGTGCGCCTTCCCAGCTATACTTGTTCAGATCGAAGCTTTCGGAGAACTCCAGCATTTCAGCGGTGGCGACGCCGCACCGATTGCCGAGCCCGCGCATGGCCGCAAGCCGTTCGGGCGTCGACAGCATCTGGTGGGTCACGTCCAGCGGCAGCATGGTCATCGGAATGCCGGCGCTCAGCACGATATCGGCCGCTTCCGGATCAACATAAACGTTGAACTCCGCAGACGGGGTGATGTTGCCGACCTCGAAATAGGCGCCGGCCATCGCGACGATATCGCGGATGCGCGGTGCAATGTCGGGAGCCTGGACAAGCGCCATGGCCAAATTGGTCAGTGGCGAGAGACCGCAGATCGTCACCTCGCCGGCCGGCTGTTCCCGCAATGTGCGGATGATGAAGTCGACGCCATGACCGGGGGCGATCTGCGTCACCGGCTCCGGCAGGACGGGACCGTCGAGCCCAGTCGGTCCGTGAACATGTTCGGCGGTGACGAGGTCGCGCATCATCGGGCGCGGACACCCGGCGTAAACAGGAATATCCGTGCGGCCGGCAAGTTCCAGAAGCTTGAGACAGTTCGTCGTCGTGTAGCCGAGATCGATATTCCCGGCGGTCGCCACCATGCCGAGCACGTCAAAGGTTTCAGGCGCGCCGAGAATCATCAAAATGGCGGCCGCCTGGTCCTGCCCCGGATCTGTCAGGATGATGAGTTTGCGTTTCATCCCGCCGCCTTTCTCAATTGTCGCGCAATTCGCCGAAACCGGAGATGGCCTTGGCGCCGCCGCGCAGGCGGGCGCTCATCCAGATGCCGATAACGGTCGCGATATAGGGCAGACCCAAAAGCAGGTCGTGCGGCACTCGGTCTCCGAAGACGAGCTGCGCCCTTATGCCCAGCGCGCCGACAATCGCGAAGAACATGGCGGCGAGCGCCGCGCCGACCGGATGACCCGCGCCGAATATGACGGCGGCGAAAGCCATGAAACCGCGACCGGCGGTCATGTTCTGCGAGAAGAACTGCAAACTGCCGGCGGCCAGTTCCGCCCCGCCGAGAGCGCACAGGGCGCCGCCTATGACCAGTGCGACAAGCCGGATCCGCGACGGTTCGATGCCGACGCTTCTCGCCGCGTAAGGGTGCTCGCCTGCAGCCGCCAGCCGCAACCCGAAACGCGTGCGGCGAAGCAGAACCCAGAACGCAAGAACGAAGAAAGGCATCAGCAGAACCAGGATCGAGAGATTGCCGAAGGAGCCAAAGAGAGGCCCGATGCGCGGCAACCCGAACGGCGCGCTGACGGCCGCCTGGCTGCCGAAAATCGATTCGATCGCAAGCGTCGTGCCGCCGAGACCAAGCCCTGTCAGACCAAGGCCGGCGATGATCTGGTTCGCCTTGAGCTTTTCCACCACGAACCAGAACAGAACCGAGGCGATCATGCATACACCAACGGCGATGAGCAACGCCAACACGATCGATTGCGTGAACACGACGCCAAGGATCGTGGCGCAAGCGCCGGCGATCATCAGCCCTTCCAGACCCAGATGCCAGATGCCGGCGCGCTGCGCGATCACGCCGGCGAGCGTCACGTAAACGAGCGGCGTGCCGGACCGCAGGATGGCGATGATGATGTCATCCATTGGCTCTGCTCCTGAAGCGCATGATGCGGTCGATCAATTGCGAGCGCGCGGTGATGAAAAGGGCGATCGCCGCATTGATGATGTCGATCGCCGAGGACGGCAGTCCGGCGATGACGGGAAGGTAGAGCGCGGCGGAAGCGAGGCCGCCGAAGAACAGCGCTGCAACGGCGCTTCCCAGGATCGAGAGATTGGCGACCAGCGCGATCAGGATGGCGGTGAAGCCATGGGCCGGAAGAAAGCCGGATGCAAGCCTGCCATTCGGCCCCATCAGTTCGATGGTTCCTGCAAGGCCGGCCAGCGCGCCGCTGATGAGGAAGCTGGCGAGCCCCACCTTCCACAGCTTCGCGCCCTGCCAGGTGACCATGGTCGGGTTGCGCCCGGCCAGACCCGACATCATGCCGAACGACGTGCGGTTTACCAGAAGCCACATCGACAGGCCGACCATGACGGCGATCGAGATGATCAGCGGCGACACGCCCAGAGAATTGCTGATGCGATAGGCGGCTTCGAGGGGACGGCTGGACGCCTGCTGTCCCGATCCGGACTGGTCCTTGAGCGGTCCAGACGTGACATAGATGAGCAGCAGACCGGCAAGGAAGTTGCCCATCAGCGTGGTGATCACCTCGTCCGCGCCCGAACGCAATCTCAGGAGACCGGGCCACAGCGCCCACAGGGCCCCGCCGATCATGCCCGCCAGGAAACACAGGGGAATGACGATGAAAGCCGGCGCGCCGCTTGTCCATTCAGCGACGAATGCGGCGCAGATCGCCCCCACATAGAACTGACCCTGCGCGCCGATATTGAAATAGCCCGCACGGAACGAGATGGCGACGCCAACCGCAGTGATGAACAGCGGCAATCCCCAGCGCAGCGCGTGATTGAGCGCGCCATTGCGCAGGAACGCCCCGTCGAGAATCGCGCTGAACATGAGCTCTGCGGAGAAGCCGGCGATCGAGAAGATCACGGCGCAGAGGACAAGCGCGACGACGATGAATACCAGCGCGCGGGCGATGGAGACGAGACTATCGCTCATGGGTCACCCCCGTCATGGCGGCTCCGATGCGTGCAATATCGTAGGGAGGTTCGAAGGTTCCGGCGATACGCCCGGAGAGCATCACGACGACGCGGTCGCAGATGTCCATGATTTCGTCAAGGTCGGACGAGATCAGCAATATGCCGCAATTGCGGCGCCGCGCCTTGTCGAGGGCGTCCCAGACGAAGGCGGTCGCACCGATATCCAGTCCGCGCGTCGGCTGCGCGGCGATGATGAGCCGCGCGTGCTCGTCCATCTCCCGCGACAGGATGACCTTCTGGGCGTTGCCGCCGGAGAGGCTTCCTGCGCGCTGGGCGACGGTCGCGTAGCGCACGTCCCAGGCGTCGAGGGCTGATTTGCATTCCGAACGCAACGCGGACGGCCTGATCCACGAAAGCAGCGAACCCTGCAGCAATTTCCGGGCGGACCAGTTTTCCCACAGTGAACTCGTCAGGCTCAATCCCTCGACATTGCGTTCAAAGGGAATGACCCGCAATCCCGCGATCCGGCGGCCCTGCAACGGCATGGTCGTGACCTGCCTTCCGTCAAGCGCGATGGTTCCGCTCTGAACATCGGCAAGGGCGGAAAGCGCGCGAACCAGCGTGCGCTGACCATTGCCTTCAACGCCGGCGACGCCGACGATCTCGCCCGGTCGAATGCCGAGGCTGACATCGATGAGCGGCGGTCCGTCGCCGTCCGGCGCGGAAGAGACCGACTTCATGTCGAGGATCGGCGCCGCCGCGCCATCCTGTTCGGAGACGCCGACATGAGTGTGCAGCGACGCCGCGGAACCGGTCAGCGCCGCGCGGTCGTCCTCGTCGAGGGGCCGGGCGGAAGGACCTATGATCAACTCGGAAAGCTTGTCCGCGTCGATGCCCGAACAGGCGACGGGACCTTCCACCAGCTTGCCGCCGCGCAGGACGGAAACCGTATCGGCGATCGCCAGCACCTCGCGAATTTTGTGCAGGATGAGAATAATGGTGACGCCGGCGTTCTTGAGATGCCTGATCCGTTCAAAGAGTTTTTCCGTTCCCTCGGGCGACAGCACGGCCGTTGGTTCGTCCAGGATCAGCAGTTTTGCGTCGGTGACGAGCGCGCGGGCGATCTCCACGCTCTGCTGGCTTTCGACAGGCAGGTCGCGAATCCGCTGCCCGGCTTTCACATTGATGTTGAGGGCGTCAAGATGAGCCTGCCAGCGCCGCTCGAGCTGGCTGCGGGAATAGAGCTTCCCGCCGGCGCCGCCGAACTGCATGGCTTCGGCGACGGTAAAGGACGGCGGCAGCGCGAAACTCTGATGCACGAGTTCCACGCCTGCTCGCCTGGCGTCGTTGACGCTGCCTTTCGGCATGTCGCGCCCGGAAATCCGGACGCTGCCCGCGTCTGGATCGATGAGACCCGCGATGACGCGGGCGAAGGTGGTCTTGCCGGCGCCATTCTGGCCGACAACCGCATGGATCGCTCCGCTGGCGAAGGAGACCGAAACATTCGACAAGGCCACGACGTCGCCGAAACGAACGGTGACGTCGTGGCAGTCAAGAACGGGAGGCGTCGTTTCGCTCATTTGCCGTTATCCGCGGATTAAAGCCGTTCTCCTCAGAGTTCGGTATTGAACGGCACTTTGAGCGATCCGTCGAGTATGGCGGCTTTGGCCTTCTCGACTTCCGGCCAGATTTCCATGGCCTTGGCGTTGAGTGCGTCCGATCCGTCTGCTTCGAAGAGCGGTGAGCGGATGAAGTCGATGACGCCCGTGCCGAGACCCGTCGAGACATGGCTTCCGCCATCCCAATCGTCTCCGAGCGCGCTGCTGACTTCATTGTAGAGCGACATGCCGAAATCGAGGCCGACGATCGCGATCAGCGATTTCGGACCGAGCGGGAACTGCGCCGGATCGAGGGCGCTGACCATGCGACCTTCTCCTTCATTCGCCGCGGTGATGATTCCGAAATCGGTCGCTGCGGCGTCGGTCTGGATGTAGTCGATGCCGTCGCTGAACATCTGCGTGGCGATTTCCTGACCCTTGGCCGGATCCTGGAACGAACCGGCGAAGGCGGCGGTCGTCGTCACGTCCGGACGCAGTGATTTGGCGCCCGCGGTGAAGGCGTTGAAATCTGCGTTGATCGGCGGAATGGAGATGCCCCCGATAAAGCCGAGCTTGCCGCTCGCGCTGACGCCTGAAGCGAAAATGCCGGACAGGTAGCAGCCGAGATAATAGTCATAGGACACCGTGACGACGTTCGGCATGGGCGGCTCGATCGGATCGGCGAACAACTGGATCCACTTGGTGTCGGGGTAGTCCGGCGCGACGGCCTTGATGGGCTCGGCGACTTCGTTGAAGGTCGAGACGACCACGGCGGCGCCTGCGTCGCCCAGTGTTCGGAAAATGGTCTCGTAGGTCGCCGGGTCCTGCGCGTAGATCGCCCGGTAGGGAAAACCCTTTTCCGAAGCAAGCTGTTTCAGCTTCGAGATCATGGAGTCTACAGGACCGTTGTCGCCTGCGGCCTGCGTGTGGACGAGCGCCACGAGACCGTCGGCCGCATGGGCGAGCGAGGAAAACAGGTTGCCGGTCATCCCGAGCGCAGCCGCGCCCGCCGCCGTCTTGAGCAGGCCGCGCCGCCGGACGGGCACGCGAAGCATGGTGTTTCCTTGTATGATCTTTCCAGTCATCGTTCAGTTCCTTCTCTGAGTTTCGCAGTTCTTGTTATGACGGCCGCGAGGCGTCGAAGCGGCCGTTTCGCGTATCAAGCGCCGGGTGAAAAGGGCGCAGGATTCATGATCATCACGTCCTGGCTCTGGATCGCGTCCAGCGCCCAGACTTCCGAAATGAAGGTTTGCCAGTCCGGGTCCTGATACATGGCCTGGCGGCGAGCCTCGCGATCCGCCAGACTGTCGTATCCCCACATGAGAACCGTTGTATGCAGCTTGCCGATCTCGCTGACATAAAGACCCAGAAACCGGTTGAGATGCCGCTTCTGGATCGCGAGGCCTTGCGACTCGTATTTCTTGAGCCATCCGTCGACCGAACCGGGACGAAACGTATAGGTGCGATGTTCGACAATCATGAGCGCTGATCCTCCAATGTCATGAATTCCGCCGCCTTCTCGCCGATCATGATGGCGGGCGCGTTGGTGTTGCCGCTCGATATGATCGGCATGATGGACGCATCGGCGACCCGGAGTCCTTCAAGACCGCGCACCTTGAGCCGCGCGTCGACGACGGCGTTCGGGTCGGTTCCCATCTTGCAGGTGCCGACCGGATGGAAGGTCGTCATCGCCGTCTCCCGGAGCCAGGTCTCGAGGTCTGCGTCGCTATGCGTTTCCGGGCCCGGCGCCAGCTCCTTGCCGCGATAGGGGTCGAAGGATTTCTGCGCGATCACCTCCCGCGTCATCCGGATGCCGGCGATCATCGTCTGAAGATCGAAATCGGACTGGAGGTAGTTGGCCTGGATGCGCGGCGCGTCGGCGGGATCGGCCGAACGCAGCGTAATTTCGCCCCGACTTTCCGGATTGACCGGACCGACCCGCATCGTGAAGCCATGGTCGCTTTCCGTCGTATCCTTGCGCTTGAATGGATTGGGGAAATGCAGATTGGCGGTCCTTTCCAGCGCCGGCATGAAGTGAAGCTGGATATCGGGCGCTTCCAGCCGGTCATCGGATTTCAGAAAGGCGCCGCCCTCATAGGGAAAGGTCGTGACAATGCCCCGGCCGAACATCATTCCCTCGACCATCGACCATGCCAGCTTGTCAGCGCGCAGGTCTGAATACAGGGTGACGGGCTTGGTGCATTCCCAGGACATGACGCAATCGACGTGATCCTGCAGGTTCTTGCCAACGCCGGGAAGATCATGCACCGGCTCAATGCCGTGCACGGCGACTTCATCGGCCGGACCGATGCCGGAAAGAAGCAGAACCTGCGGCGAGTTGACCGTGCCGGCGCAAACGACGATCTCTCGATCCGCATGCGCGGTTTTCGTCTCTCCGTCCTGCAGATATTCGACGCCGACGGCCCGTCCGCTCTCCACGACGATCCGCTTTGTCAGCGCGCCGGTCTCGACTGTCAGGTTTTTCCGATCGAGGACAGGCTGCAGGAAGGCGCGCGAGGTCGACCAGCGCTTGCCGTCCTTGATGGTGAAGTCGAACCGGCCAAAACCCTCCTGGCCTTCTCCATTGAAGTCGTCATTGGCCGGATGCCCGGCCTCGACGCCGGCATTGATGAAGATCTCGTGCAGCGGATTGGAGCCCCTCGCCCGGCAGACCGTCAGCTCTCCCTCGGAGCCGTGGAAATCGCCGTTGCGCTGAATATGTCCTTCGGAGCGGCGGAAGGCCGGCAGCACGTCTTCGTAGGACCATCCCGGTAGCCCCATCTGGGACCAGCGGTCGTAGTCGTGGCGATTGCCGCGGACATAGATCATGCCGTTGATGGTGGACGAACCGCCCAGCACCTTGCCGCGCGGCCAGTAGAGCGAGCGTCCGTTAAGGTAGGGTTCCGGCTCCGTGTGATAATGCCAGTTGTAGACGCCGCTTTGAAACAGCTTGCCCATCAGCATCGGCAGACGGAACAGCGGATTGCGATCCCGTCCGCCGGCCTCCAGAAGCAAAACCCGATTGCCGGGATCGGCCGACAGCCGGTTTGCCAGCACGCAGCCGGCCGAGCCTGCGCCGATGATAACATAGTCGAAGGTCTTGCTCATATCGTCACCAGGCAATCGGCTGGACGCCCGCAGCTTCAAGCAAGCGGTTGCAGGCGACAAAGGGGTTTTCCATCGGCAGCAATTCGTCGGCGAACGCCGGATGCGGGCGAGAGATCACGTGTATGGGCGGCGACGGATTGGTCATGCGGGCGATAGCCAGACAGTCCGTCGCCGCGTCGCCGAACGCGATGATCACCAGAGGGGTATTGCGTTTGGCGAGAATCTCGAGCACCCGCAACATCAGCGGACGCCATACGGGCAAATGCCCGCGAGACTGATGAGGATCGACTGCAACCTGGAAGCGGGAAAGCGTGAGCGACGAGTTCAGCAACAGCACGCCCTGCGTCACCCACCGTTCGGCCAGACGATCAGCGGGCTCAAGATCGACCTTGCCGGTCTCGATGTCGTCAAGCAGTCCGGGCCAGGATTCAAAGGAACGGGCGTATTCTGCATTGCCTGAGCGCGCCGCGCAGATCAGCTGCATATAGGCGCGAACGCTTTTCGAGAACATCTTGTCCAGCTCACGCCAGACCGCGACATTGCCGGCTTCGAAGGCGCGACCGGTCGCAAAGTCCGGCGCGGGATAGGGATCCTGCCCCAATATCAGGCAGGTGACGTCATCCGGCGCAATATCATCAAAGGCGCGCAGAATATGCGCGCCCTCCGGCGCGCCAGGAAAGGTCTGGCCGCGACGGGCCGGAAAGATCGGCTCCCAGGGCTCAAGCGTGAGAGAAGGATCGCAATCGTCGAAACCGAGTGCGACGTCGCCAAGAACTGCGCGCCAGGATTCGGGCAGGTCATCCTGCCAGCCCGTCAGCGTTTCCTGCAATGCCTCGACCAGTCTTTCCGGCATGAAATCTCCCTGAAACGGAATTCAGCTTTGCAAAACCTGACCAAAACGTCAAGTAATGAAATTCCAAAACCTGACCAAAACGTCAGATTTTTTCAACAGGCCCTTCCCTCTCCGGAAAGAAGGGTTTATTGCCCTTGACTGCTATACGGCCGAGGCGGAGAAAGCAGACCGGGGAGAGATCAATGCCGGAGACAGCAGGACGACCATGGTAGCGCCGAAGAAAAATTCCGAGGCTCGCATACGCGCGCGCAACGAGGCCAAAATTCTAAAAGCCGCCGTGGACCTGTTTTCCCGCAAGGGTTTCGACGGCACGCGCATCGCCGAGATTTCACAGGCGAGCGGTCTGCCGAAGGCCAATGTCTACTATTATTTCGAAACCAAGGAAGCGATCTACGCGACGCTGATCGAACGATTGCTTGCCGGTTGGGACGAAGCCCTGGGACATATCGATCCGGCTCGCGAGCCGGAAGAAGCGCTCCGAGACTACATCCGCGCAAAGATGGATTATTCTCGCAAACACCTCGTCGATTCACGGTTCTTCGCCAACGAGATGTTGCGCGGCGGCAGGTTCCTGTCGCGCAAGCAGAAGAAGCACATGCAGAAGATCACGAAAGAAAAGGCCACGGTGATAGAAGGCTGGATCCGTGATGGAAAAATGGCGCAGGTCGACCCCAACCACCTGTTCATGACGATCTGGGCGTCGACGCAGTTCTACGCCGATTTCGCCACCGTCGCCGCCGTGACGCTCTGCAAGAACAGGCTTACGACCCGGGATTATGAGGAAGCCTACGACAATATCGTGACGTTGATCCTGAACGGGTGCCTGAAACCGGCGGCTCAGTAAGCCCACCACGGCTGCGACTTTCGAATTACTTCGGCCAACGATTGATTCTGCGATTCGTCACGCCGGCCTCTTCAGCATCAGCGCGAGGCGTCGGCATTCGCATACGATCTCGTTGCGCTGATTGATCCCGCGCTGCAGGAAGGTGACGATGCCTTGCGTCGGTCGCGACTTGCTTTCGCGTTTGGCAAGCACTTCCGTTGTGGCGCGGATCGTATCGCCCGCAAAGACCGGCTTCGGAAACTTGACCTCTTCCCAACCCAGATTGCCGACGGTCGTGCCGAGCGTCGTCTCGCCGACCGAGAGGCCGACGACCAGACCAAGCGTGAAGACGCTATTGATCAGAGGCTTTCCGAATTCCGTCGTCTTCGCGTACTCGTGGTCGATGTGAATGGCCGCCGGGTTCATCGTCAGGGTCGAAAACAGCGTGTTGTCCATTTCGGTAACGGTGCGTCGAACCTCGTGTTCGATGACCATGCCGATCTCGAATTCCTCGAAATATTTGCCTGCCATTCTGTATGTCCTCCCGTCGCGGCGAATCGGCCTTTTGAAGGAAGGAGGTTATCACAGCGCACGAACATGCCGATCTCCCGATACGAGGAAATTCCGGAACGCCAGTCGTCTTCCACCGTTGCCGGTGGACAATGAAAAAGCGCTTCGGCAAAGTAACAATCAAGGC
This sequence comes from Hoeflea sp. CAU 1731, assembly GCF_039888615.1. Lineage (NCBI taxonomy): Bacteria > Pseudomonadati > Pseudomonadota > Alphaproteobacteria > Hyphomicrobiales > Rhizobiaceae > Hoeflea > Hoeflea sp. CAU 1731. The sequence continues at coordinate 261,512 of NZ_JBDQQS010000007.1, forward strand.
GCCGGGATAGAAATGGCGCCGAGTCGCCACAGGAACGTGTCAACCACGCTCATATTTGTTAAGTCTGAATCTGCCGGTGGCGGGCGTCTCCAGCATTCCAAAATGCGGGCGCGGAACATCCGGCGTAACCGGTCGTTATTTCGCGACAACGCCGTTCACCGCCCCTTTCCCGACATGAAAACGGGCTATCGGACGGATCGATTGAAACTCACACAAGATATCTGCAACAAGAGCCATGATTATTAATACTTCAGAATACGACTTCCATTGGCTACTGCGTGCGACAGTGCTTACGACGTTGCTTCTGACGGCGGCGCCCGTTGTCGAAACAGCCGCGCAGACCCTTGATAGCGACAGGACGGAGACGATTGTCGGTTCCGAAGTGAAGGAAAAGACGAAAGCCGATGTCCCGTCCGTAGATACGGTGGTAGCAGCGATCGCCCAGGCCGACGACGCGGCTGGAAAAATCCTGCTTCTCGTCAACGTCGAGAGTTTCGACATTGTGTTCCTTGGCGAACCCGAGACGATCGAGGGTTTCGAGAAGGTCGAGACGGCGATCGCCGACAGCGAAAGCGCCGTCGCCGAAATGCGCCACGCCATGAAGGGCAGCGCCGTCTTTTACAATGCGCTCGATTCCCATAACGTCGACATCGACAAAGTCGTCGCCGCAGAGATCACGGAGGACGGCGCAGTCACAGTTTACCTGCTCGCCTCGAAATAGCGGAAGGCCCTGTGCGAACGCAGCTTGTTCATGAGAAACCGGAAGAGCAGAAGCGGGTCCGGAATGCGGCGCGCAACGGCGCCCAACGCCTGATGGGCCTGCCTGCTGCGAATGGCGCGGCTTCTGGCGATGTAAAAATCATAGTCGATCGATCCGTCCTTGCGGGTCTGAAAGCTTTTCGTATCGGTCATGGCAATCTCTCCTTGTTCAGTGAGGACAAGATTGCTCGACTCGGCGCCGCTTCGCTTGAAGACCATGTTGAGATAGTCTTGAGATTATCTTGATTTCTTCACGCAACCGGCCACAGGAAACAAAGATCGCATGAAATATGGTTTTGCCGATTGTGTGCTCGACGCCGAAAGCTACAGCCTCGCACGCAACGGCCAGACGGTCGCCGTTGAACCCCAGGTTTTCGATCTTCTGCTGCTGCTTGCGCGCAACGCCGGACGCCTGGTGACCAAGGATCAGATTGTCGAGGAGATCTGGAACGGACGCATTGTCTCCGAAGCCACGATCAGCGCGCGCGTCAACGCCGCTCGAACGGCCGTCGGCGACAACGGGAAGGACCAGAAGATTATCCGCACCGTGACCCGTCGCGGCCTGGAATTGATCGTCCCCGCGACGACCGACGCCGAGGAACAACCAGCGCCGATCTCTGAAGCGCCGCAAACAGTGCGCTTCACCCGGTCATCTGATGGGATGCGCATCGCCTATGCGGCATCCGGATCCGGTCCGCCTGTCATGCGGGCGGGCCATTTCCTGACGCATCTGGAGAAAGACTGGCGCAGCCTGGTATGGCGTCCTTATCTCGAGGCGCTCGGCGCCCGCCACACGCTCATCCGTTATGATCAGCGTGGAACCGGTCTTTCGGACGCCAGGCTCACCGATATCTCTGTTGAGTCCTATGCGTCGGATCTGCTGGCCGTTGCAGACGCCGCAGGGCTGGAGAGGTTCCCGATCGTCGCATCCTCTCAAGGCGCGCCGGCGGCTATCAGGATTGCGGCGACGCATCCCGACCGCATCAGCCGACTGGTGCTCTATGGTGGTTTCGCTCAAGGACGGGCGCACCGCGATCCCGATTTCGGCGAGGCTGAAACCGAGGCGCTTCTGACCATGATCCGCAGCGGTTGGGGCAATCCGAAAAGCGCCTTCATGACCGCATTCACCACGCTGTTCTGTCCGAGCGCCTCACGCGCCGAACTGGACAATCTTGTCGAAATCCAGCTCGCCTCCGCCTCTCCGGAAAACGCAGCGCGTATCCGTGTCGAGATTGACCATATCGACGTGTTGAACGATCTGGAAAAGGTGCGCGCGCCAACGCTCGTCATCCACGCCAGCAATGATTCGGTTCATCCGGTCTCGCAGGGACGCCTGGTGGCTGCGACGATCGAAGGCGCCGAATTCCTTCAGGTCGAAAGCGACAACCACATCTATTTGCCATCCGATCCGGCATGGAAAACGATCGTCGACGCGCAACTGGAGTTTCTGGCCAGAGGCGACTGACCCCGCCCGTTGGCTTCTGCATCGCGGGGCACTACATAGGAAACGGCGCCGGTTGCCCGTTCCCTCGAATTTTCATCCTGTCAGAGTAGTTTCATGATCCCCTATTCCATTCTCGACCTCGCCCCCGTGCCCGAAGGCTCGAGCGTCGAAGACGCGTTGCGCAACAGCATTGATCTCGCGCGCCACGCAGAGAAACTTGGGTACAACCGCTATTGGCTGGCCGAGCACCACAACATGCCGGGCATCGCCAGCGCTGCAACCTCAGTATTGATTGGCCAGATCGCCGGCGACACAACCTCAATGCGCGTCGGCTCCGGGGGCGTGATGTTGCCCAATCATGCGCCGCTCGTCATTGCGGAGCAATTCGGCACGCTGGCGACGCTTTTTCCGGGTCGGGTCGACCTGGGTCTTGGCCGCGCTCCGGGCACCGACATGCCGACGGCGCGAGCCCTGCGGCGCAACCTCGACGGCGGAGACAACTTCCCGCAGGACGTGGTCGAACTGATGGCGTATTTCTCAGACGAGGCGCAGAACTTTTCAGTGCGGGCGATCCCGGGCGCGGGAACGCGCGTTCCCATATGGATTCTGGGATCGAGCACCTACGGTGCGCAATTGGCGGCCCATTTGGGCCTGCCCTATTCCTTTGCCTCGCATTTCGCCCCGGCGGCGCTGGATGTCGCGCTGGAAATCTATAGGGATACCTTTAAACCCTCCCAACAGCTCGAAAAGCCTTACTTCATGCTGGCCATGAACGTCTTCGCCGCCGACACCGACGAGGAAGGCCAGTTCCTTCATTCAACCATGTTGCAGGCCTTCGCCAATCTGCGCAGCGGCCGACCGGGCAAGCTGCCAAGACCGGCCAAAGACCTGCATGAGCGATACGACCGGGCGATCCTGGAATCCGCCAGTCAGGCGCTCTCCTTTTCGGCCGTCGGCTCGGCTGCGACCGTGCGCGACCGGATCCGCTCCGTGATCGATCGATACCAGCCGGACGAAATCATCTTCACCGGACAGATTCACGACCACGCAGCGCGGCTCAAGTCCTTCGAATTGGCGTCCGGCGTTATGGGAGCCCTGGAGCCAGCCTGACATCGAAAACGCAATTGCAGGGAACACGAAACGGAGCACAGTGCGAGATGTTCGATTTTGCAAACAAGGTGGTGCTGATTACCGGCGCGGCGCAGGGTTTTGGCAGGGTGCTGGCCGACGCCTTCGCCCAACACGGCGCGAAACTGGCGCTGTGCGATATCAATGACGCGGGCGGCGAAGAAACCCTCACCGCAATCAAAGGCAAGGGAGCGGAAGGCTTCTACATGCACGCCGACGTATCCCGGGAAGCCGATGTGGAGGCGTTTGTCGCGGAGACCGTGGCGCGCTTCGGAAGGCTCGACATTGCGATCAACAACGCGGCGAAGGAAATTGCGGGGCCGACGCTGGACTTGCCGTCGGAGGATTTCGACACGCTCATCGACACAAATCTGAAGGGCACTTACTACGGCATGAAGCACCAGGTCGCGCAGATGCGGAAGAATGGCGGCGGGGGCCGATCGTCAATCAGGCGTCGATCACCAGCAGCATGACAGGCGTCGCCGACAACGGGCTATACGGCGCGACCAAAGGCGGGGTCATCGGGCTGACCAAATCCGCGCTCTGCAGGTCGCAGCCGAAAACATCTCGATCAACGCCATCGCGACCTGCGCCTTCGACATTCCAAACGACGTGTTCATGCGCTGGGTTGAGGATCATCACGCAACACGCGATGAAGCCGCCGAATGGGTTCCGATCAAGCGTCTCGGTCGACCGCAAGAGATCGCCGCGGCGACGCTTTATCTGGCGTCCGACGAAGCGCGTTTCGTGGTGGGCCATGTACTCACCGTCGATGGCGGATTTACAGCCCAATAGGCAAAGTGAATGTTGAGGATGAACAGGCGCAATTTTTCAAAGGTAGCCGTTATCGGACTCGCGGCGCCGTTTCTCATTCTGCGCGCGCTTCCCGCCTGGACACAGGAGCAGAGTATCGAAGAGGCTGCGCGTTCCTTCGATCGATTGCGCTCGCTGATCGTGCAGCATGGCGACAAGGTGTTGTTTTTCGAAGCGTTGCGTGGTCCGCCGCTCGACCAGCCGGCGAGTATCAAGTCCTGTTCGAAAAGCATCGTTTCGCTGTTGCTTGGAACGGCGATCGCGCGTGGAGAGGCCTCAAGCGTCGATGCGCGTCTTGCCACAGTCGCCCCGACCATTATTCCCTCCGACGCCACACCCGGCGTTGAAGACATTACACTTGAGGATCTGGTGACCATGAGGGCCGGCCTGGCGGCGACCTCCGGCCCCGAATACGGCGCGTGGATCAGTTCGGACGACTGGATCGGCTACGCCCTGCGGCAACCGATGGTCGGGCGCCCCGGCGGCCGCATGATCTATTCGACCGGCTCGACGCATGTTCTGGGCGCAGCGCTGACGGTCTCGACGGGCAAGGACCTGCTGACACTGGCCCGCACGCGTCTCGGCGCGCCTCTGGGAATCGAAATCCCACCCTGGACCCGAGATCCGAAGGGTTTCTATCTCGGCGGCAATGAAATGGCGCTCTCGCCTCATGCAATGCTGAAAATCGCGATCATGATGCGCGACGGCGGACGCTTCGAGGGCAAGCAGATCGTCCCGAAAAGCTGGATCGACGCCTCGACGCAAGCGCGCACCCGTTCGCCCTGGTCCGGGATGGATTACGGCTACGGATGGTTTCTGACAGAAACGGGATTCATCGTCGCCCGCGGTTACGGCGGCCAGATCATCGCCGCCAACCCCTCGCGCAAACTGGCCGTCGCCTTCACCTCCGATCCCGATCGTCCAGCGCGCTCGGCCGGCTATTTCGGCGAACTGATGCGCTTCCTCGACGGCCCGATCCTGCATGCCGCGCGGGGATGACAAAGCGGCAGCGTAGTCATCAGCAAGGAATTCTTTCGCAGGACACCGGACACGGAAGGCCTGCCTGAACCTTTTGAACAAACACTGTTTTGAGCAGGTTTGGTTAACCAGGCATGCCTCTGTTTTCCAACGCTTCGCCACCTTTGTCAGCTATACCGCCTGATCTACATCCCCGGGTCAGGTCCCGGCGTCGCTTGCTACTATAGCAGTAAAACGATCCCGCACGATATCGACCCGACCTTCCGGACTCCTTATATTACCTTCAAGGAAATGACCGAAATCATGTCGTTCTGATCGAATACAGCAAACCAACGGGGTGCCTTGGCAAAGTTCGCAGCTTCGTCGAGATGACTGAATTTGGTCGACGTGGTCGCTTCAGCTTCATTACCCAGCAATCGACTGTTCAACTTGGATGGCTCCACGATCAGGATTGTCGAGGCTTCGGGTTTCAATGTTATCGTCATGGCTGGCCCTCCAACACGTCCAAACTTATTCAGCGAAACCCGCTCCTAAATATCGCTCGCAGCAATGATCGCGTCAGCAATCGATGCGATGCTCTCCTTCGAATTCATCGATTTGTCGCGAATCCGCTTGTAGGCTTCCGCTTCACTGATTGACCGGCTTTCGGCCAGTAGTTGGACTGCCTTCTCGATCTTTCGCCGCGCCTTCAGCGTTTCATCCAGGGAAGATACCCGCTTCTTCAGCCGTACTTCGTGCCGGGCAAGACCGATTGCCGTGGACAGGGCGGCGAGCACACCGAAATGCCGGATCGGCTTCGATAGTACACCGTGCACATGCAAACGCTCCAGTTCTTCGAGTATCTCGGGAGTTTCGAACGAAATAATGCCAATCCTGGCGATATCATCTGCACTGGCCATCCACGCCAGCGCACCTTTGTCATGAATGCGGTTCACAAGAAACAGGACGATATCGATCTTGTCCGGCAAGGATGACGGAGCTGGCCAGACGCTTTCGACCTGGCATCCAATCCGGCGCAAATGCGCAAGAAACATCTCCCTTTCACTGTCATCTGGATGAATGACAAGCACCCGCATGCGCCGCAATCGACGAAGCAAATTATAGTGTCTTGGCGGCGGCTCATCTGTCATACGACAACACGTCCCGCGACTGATCGATCGTAAGCAACGAGGTACGGATCCGGCCGGACAACTGCGCCACTCCGCCAGACAATTTCAAACGTGCCATCGCTCGTGGCCTTTCCCACGAGCGGGCGAAGTGTCGAATGGTTCGTTTCGGTTTCTACAAAGATGTCGCCACTTGGGCCTTTGAAAACGGCCCCAGATAGTGCTGAAAGGATTGCATCAGTGTCGTCGCTACCAGCCTGTCTGACTGCGTTGGCAAACATGTGGACCTGATTGTAGCAGACCTCCGAATAGACGCCCGGTTCACCAGCTTTCTCATACCGCTCAACGAAATGTTTCCGAAATGCTTCGCTCGCAGCAGTCGGCAACGTTGAGAAATATGGCGCAACCGAGATGTGACCAATCCTGGCTTCCGGCTTCATTTTTGACAGTTCCGATTCCGTCGTCGTCAGAGATGCAATTGGCAGCTTTGTCCCGTCATAACCGGCTGTATGGAATGCGTCATACAATGTGATGCTGTCTTGCCCAACAACCGTCGAAATGATGGCGTTGACCTCTGGCACGATGGACGATTCAAGCACCATTCGGAAATGATCGCCATTTGCTCCGATTGGAAGGTAGCTTTCCGATGTAACCGCTCCGCCGCTTTCGGACAGAAATTCATTCACGATACGATTGACCTCACGCGCGTAAAGCGTGTCGGAACCGATCAATGCAATTTGTTTGCCTTCGTGCTCGTAGAAGTATTCCAGCAATGGCAGGATGACCTGATTGGGCACCGCGCCGCCGTAAATGACATTCGGAGAGTACTCGAACCCTTCGTATACCGATGGATAAAAGAGCACTCCGTTAAAGCGTTCAATGACAGGAAGTACAGCTTTACGGCTGGACGACAGGCAAGTGCCAAAGATCACATTGACCCGATGCTTGACCAACAGTTCCGTTGCCAATGCCGCGTACTGTTCATCAGAGCCGAACGGATCCAGCACGACTGGCTCAATGGTACGTCCGGAAATCCCGCCGGACGCGTTGATTTCTTCGCAGGCCAGCAGGATGCCTTGAACATGCGCGTTTTCTGTTACGGCCATTGGGCCGGTCTGAGAAAACAGTACGCCAATCTTGATAGTATCAGCGTCCACCACTCACACTGCCTTTCACCCGGCTATCGACAAATTTAGCAATCGCCAGAAGTTGTTCGTCTTTTCCTGGCCTGCCCATCAACATCATGCCGACAGGCAAGCCGGGCGCTCCATTGGGAACCGGAATTGTGATGCACGGAAATCCCGCAAGATTCCCGATCCAGCAAAACCAGGTCATGCTGTCCTGTGTCGTGACCTTCCGGCCACCGAACTGTTGCCAGTCGACACCGTGCTTTGGCGCCACGACCGGTAACGTCGGCAATACGAGTGCATCCCAATCGCCAATCTGGTTCAAGAGCTTGTCAGAAAATTCCGCTCTGATTGACAGGCCTTTCAAGTAGTCTTCGGCAGAGATCTGCCTTCCAGCCTCCAAATGTGCGCGCGTGACATCAGAAAAACCAGTACCAGACAGTCTGGAGACATGATACGCAGAAGCTTCACAATGGAGAATTGCTTCCCAAGCGGAGAAGTAGCTGTCCATTTGATTCAATTCGACTGAAGCCACGGGCAAGCATGTGGCTTTCAATGCTGCAGCAAGCGCATTGTCCACCTCATCTGACCGTTCCAGGCCTGGGCCGTTCAGAGCTACCAGTTTTGGATTGGAGACCCCTTCGACCAAACCAAACGGCTGTGAATGGAAGGTTGAAGCATCGGCAGCATCTGTGCCGATGAAGTACGGCAATACAAGCTCGATATCTTCAATATCCCGCGTCAAAGGACCGGGTGCGTCGAGAGACCAGCTTAGAGCAAGAACTCCGTTGCGCGAAGCGCGACCGTATCCGGGCTTGAAGCCATAGACGCCACAGGCGGCTGAGGGAATTCGGACTGATCCGCCTGTGTCGCTGCCCAAGGCCATGCCGACAATTCCTGCTGCGACCGCAGCAGCCGATCCGCCGCTACTTCCGCCGGTGATACGGCTTTTGTCATGGGGGTTTTTCGTCGGGCCAAAAGACGAGGTGCTGTTTGTTGCGCCGTAGGCCCATTCGTGCATGTTGGTCTTTCCAAAGATAACTGCGCCAGCACGACGGAGATTTGCGACGACCGTCGCATCTACATTGCCGGGATCATCGGGCAAGGCATGCGAGCAGGCCGTCGTTGGATAATCCCTTGACAGGTAGTTGTCCTTGACTGCAATTGGGACGCCATCGATTGCGCTTAATGCGCGCCCTTGTTGTCTGCGTGTTGTTGCCGCCTCGGCCTGCTCCAGGATAACGGATCGATCCAGTGCAACAAACGCGTTGAGGTCCGCATTGCGTTCTGCGAGATCAAGAGCCCGTTCAGCCAGGGAGGACGGCGTCTCGGCTCCAGCGGCCAAGGCGGCAACTTGCGCGGACATGCTCTCAAGCTCTTTTGTCATCGAAAGCCTCCGGCTGATACACATGTGCTGGTTCGGTCGGTTTTGCGAAAGAGAAACGGGACAATCCGCCACGAATCCGTTTGAGCGTCGCCTCGATTTGTTTCAGTTGGTCTTCCGTCAGTTTGTTTTCGTCGCTCATGTTCAGACCCCCAATAGCTCTTGCTGAAGCGCCTTGTCGTTCTTGAGGCTTTGGCGATCCGTTTCGAGCCTGATTGCTCCCTTCTCCATCACGTAGGCACGGCCGGCGATTGAAAGGCAGAAGTCGAGATTCTGTTCGGCAACCAGAATTGCAATCTGGCTGTCCCGATTGATCCGTTTCAAAATCCCTGCCATTTCGTCGATGATTGACGGCTGAACGCCCTCGGTCGGTTCATCCAACAGAAGAATTTTTGGACGTGTGGCGAGCGCGCGAGCAAGAGCAAGTACTTGCTGCTGTCCGCCCGACAGCCCCCCCGCCAGATCGGTGGCCTTGGGCTCTAGAAGCGGGAAGTCGGCAAGCATTTCATCTACTGTCGCTTTGGCGTCATACCCATTCGACGCCGCAGCTACCGCAATATTCTCCATCACGGTCATCCGCTGGAAGACAAAGCGGCCCTGTGGCACATAGCCAAGGCCCATGCGCGCACGCTTGGAGGGCGAAGCAGGCGCTATTTCGCCCGCAATCTCCACAGTACCATTGGACGCCGGTATCAAACCGGTCGCAAACCGCATCAGAGTGGATTTTCCCACACCGTTGCGACCGAGAAGGGCCACGATCTCACCTGCGTTCACATCAAGTGAGACATCACGGATAATCGTCGTCTTACCGTAGCCGCCAGTTGCACTAATGACCTTAAACATGCTCACTCCTCCCAAGGTAAATGTCGAGGACGGCATCGTTTGCACGCAGGGTATCGATGTCTCCCTCAGCGAAGAGCTTCCCTTGATGAAGTACGGTCACATGGCCTTCGAGGGTTCTGATAAACTCCATGTCATGTTCGACCACAACGACTGTTGTGTACTTGGCGAGTGTCCTGACCAGCAGGGACAATTCCCGCGTTTCTTCGTTTGTCATCCCAGCTGCGGGTTCATCGAGCAGGATCACGCGGGGCGCCAGACAAAGCACCATGCCGATGTCGAGCCATTGCTGTTGTCCATGCGACAAGGCTGATGCTTCGACGGCGGCTTGTTCGTGCAGACCAAGCATGTCCAGAACCTTCCGGCTTATTGCGATGGCCTGAACATTGTCTCTGGTGCGCGCATAGGCAGCCGTCCAGAGATTCTCCGCTACGGAAAGCGGGCCAAACACCTGCGGCTTCTGGTTCTTGACTCCCATGCCCTTGCGGACACGATTGAAAATGGGAGATCTCGTTACATCCTCGCCGCCCAGCAGAACTGACCCGCCCTCTGGCGGATACATTCCCACGCAAGTTTTCAGGAACGAGCTCTTGCCGGCACCGTTGGGACCAATAAGGGCGTAAGGTTTGCCAGGTGCGAATTCCCTGCTGACCTTGTTGACAGGAACAACGCCGCCAAAGCGCTTGTAGAGATCAACAGTGTCCAGTTCCTTGGCTGGCCCGGCCTGCTCAGCGGCGTCCTTGAGAATGAGTTCCAACACGTCTGTATCGATTTTGACGGCGCCGGCATTGCGCGCGGCATCGTTCGGATCGGGGATAACCTGCCGCCAGACCCGGTCGATGGCTCCAAGAACCCCGTTGTGAAGGAACAACACAAGCAGGATGAGGACTGCGCCGAGGATAAGTGTTGTCTGCCCACCCGCTGCACCACCGCCCAACCAGAAAGACAAGGCTCCAATTGCAAGCGCGCCGAGGAACGGTCCAGCCAAGGTGCCAAGCCCGCCGACCAGAACATAAATCGGAACGAGCAACGCCTCGGGTACCGAGAATATCGAGGGATTGAGGTAGTTCGCCCAAAGAGCGAACAACGCACCAGCGATACCCGCCACAGCACCGGAATAGGCAAAATTGATGATCTGGAACTTGCGGATGTCAAAACCGAGCAGTTCGCTTTTTCCGATATCAATCCGCACGCAGTCGACAATCCGACCAAAATTGCTGCGCATCAGCCATCGGGTGAAGAAATAAATGCCTGCGCTGATGACAACAACCAGGGCAAAGGCGCCGTTCGGACCGAGGGCTTCGGCCTGTGGACCGTAACCGATCACAAATCCCGGAATGTTGGACAGGCCGTTGTCGCCGCCAATGACCGCTTGACCGACATCCATCTTGAATGATTGGGTCACGGCCCAAACCAACAAGGTGAAGGTGTAGGACAGAATCGTTGATTGCAGCTCGCCCATGCGGGCAAAGAAGATGATGTAGCCTAGAGCTGCCGCAACCAGTGCGCCGAAGATTGCCCCGGAAGGCAAAGCCCAAACCAGCGTCATTCCCCATTGCGGAGCCATGTTGATCGCGATGACTGCGCCAAAGTAACCACCCAGTCCGTAGAAAGCGGTCTGCGCAAGGGACAGAAAACCTCCTCGGCCCCAGATAATATCAAGGCTCAGGCCTAGCAGACCGAAAATGACCCAAGAGGTCGCTACGAAAGCAAGGTACGGGTCGAGGGAACCTGCGACCAACAAGGCAATTGCTGTCGCGATGAGCGGGAACACGAAGCTCGCAGAATAGTAGAGTTTATCAAGCATGTCGGCGTTCCTACAGCTTGCGGCGCCAATTGCGTGAAATACCCATCGGGTAAAGCCACAGCATAAGTGCGGTTGCGACAAAGAAGAAAATATCACCGACCACGGAGGTCATGAAGCTCGCGGTAACTGATGACCCACCTCCCAGACCGAGAGCCGTCACGGCTGTGCCGGTAAGTGCGACCGGGCCCGCGACAACAACGGTAAGAAAGCCCTTGACCGCGAAAAAAAGGCCCATGGAGGGCGTCGCTGGAATGATGGGGAGCAGGATAGCGCCCGCAAAACCGGCGAGACCGCAACCGATGGAAAATGTCAGCGTGTTTACACGCGAAGAGTCGATTCCAATCGCCTGAGCCATTTCTGGCTCCTGAATGGAGGCCCGCGCCTTCATTCCGTAGACCGTCTTCGTCATCAGAAGGTAGACAAAGGCCAGCATAAGCCCAGCTACAGCAATCATTGCAAGCGGATAGACAGCCAGACTGTAGGCGCCAATCTTTAGACTGTATTGCGGCATGCCAATACCCGGGGACACAGTGCCGAAAAGCAGTACAGCGCACTGATTGAACACCATACCCAGACCCCAAGTCGCCAGCATGGTGTCGAACAAGCGTCCATAGAGACGTCGGATTATGAGGAGTTCCACAATCGCCCCGATCATCATTGTCATGATGACGGCTACTGGAATGGCGAGCGGATAGGGGATACCCAACTGCGTGGCAGTCAGTGCCGAGTAGGCCCCCACCATCAGGAACTCGCCATGGGCAAGATTGATGACGCCCATCAGGCCGTAAACAACCGCCAAGCCGAGTGTTGCTATGAGCAAGATTGATGCGCTGGATAGTGATGACAGTAGCACTGTCGCCAGATAGTCGAGTTCCATGATATCCTCCCGGAACGGGCATGCCCATCAAGAACAGGCATGCCCGGCTATGCTTACTTGCCTTCGGGAGTAAAGTGTTCAGCGGTTTCAGGATTGGCGATGAGGTCGCACTTTTCATTCTCATACGCCGGCGCCGAAGCCGCGAAGGTCTGAACGATCTCGAAGCCGTGATTGTTGTCGCCTTTGGCGATGTAGATATCCTGCGTGAGGTGGTGGGAACCGGGCTCCAGTTTGACAGCCCCGTTCGGAGCTTCAAACGTCAGGCCGCTTTCGAGAGCGGGGATGACCTTTGCGGGGTCTGCAGAACCAGCCTTGTTGGCAGCTGCTGCCCAAAGGTGAACAGCGTTCCAAACATCAACGGCACCGGCAACGATTGGCGTTTCGGTTCCATATTTGGCTTCCCAGGCAGCTTTGAACTTGCCATTGGCGTCACTGTCGACAGCTGGGAAATAGCCCATTGCAGACACAAGACCTTCACCAGCCTGTGGCGATACCACCACCTGCTGGTTACCTGAGCCGTAGTTAGTGGAGACAACACCAATTGTGTCCTTCAGACCTGCCGCCGCGAACTGCTCAAGGAAACCTGTCTGGTTAGCTCCAACCGGAAGCGCAACGACCGCGTCAGGCTTTGCAGCCTGTATCTTCTGGATGGTCGGTGCATAGTCGGTGACCGAAAGCGCCAGATAATCCTCGCCGACGACTTCAGCGCCGTTCTGCTTGGCATATTCATGGATCCAGTGGCCAGAAATGGCGCCGAAATTGTAGTCTGGCGCCATGATGTAGATCCGCTTGCCGTAGTTCTCGACTGCCCACTTGATGAGGACGCTGAGCTGCTGGGAGGCTGACGAACCGGTGACGAAGGTCTGCTTGTCGCAGGCGCCGCCTTCATAAAGCGATGAGTAGAAATAGGGAATGTTCGCCTTGCGGAAGATTGGCCGGATGGCCTCGCGCGACGAACTGGTCAAACCGGCAAACATGGCGGAGATGCCATCACGGAGCACTGATGTTTGTGCAAACTGCGTATACTTGGCGAGTTCGGATTGTGCGTCGTAGCCGACGACGGTAACCGGTTCGCCATTGACGCCGCCTGCAGAATTGATGCTTTCAACAGCAAGGTTCAGCGCATTGTTCTGCTGGATACCGTAGATGTTTAGACCGCCGGTTAAATCGAAAATTGCACCGATTTTGGTTTCGGCATAGGCTGACTGGGCTGCCAGCAGCGCAATTGCCGCGACACCGAATCGAATTTTGTTAGGATACTTCATAGTGGTGTTCCCTGTCTCTGGAGAAGAGCTGAACACCAAATCTGCGCATGCCGGAAAAAGACAAAGCGACGCGCTCGAGACAAGTGTCCAGCTACGTCGCTTTTGGCTTTCATGTGCATCGTCGCACGTTAATACGTTAGCGCGCGGGCTAGTCATCTGTCAAGTCCGCTTGAGAGGTTCAGATCACCAGCCAAATCCAAAAGTGCGAAAGATATTTGACACTACCCGAACCTCTGGACTCCGCCGTCGGAGGCCGCCTCGATATCCTGCGCGAACGCGCGCTACAATTCCTGCCCAGATGATTCCGATATGATTCCGGAGCGAACTTTAGTCGCAATGCGCCAGGAACAAAAAAGCCCGCAAGTCACTGACTTTGCGGGCTATTCTTGGTTGCGGGGGCAGGATTTGAACCTGCGACCTTCAGGTTATGAGCCTGACGAGCTACCGGGCTGCTCCACCCCGCGTCAACACGCGGTTCTGCACGATCCGTTCCGGTAAGGCCGCCGCACGATGTGCGAAGCCCCGAGTTCGGGCATGTGTAAAGAGAAGATTGATTTGGTGTTGCTATTATCAGACCTGGCGATGACCTACTCTCCCGCGTCTTGAGACGAAGTACCATTGGCGCTGGGGCGTTTCACGGCCGTGTTCGGCATGGGAACGG